>NZ_JBSSCZ010000026.1:0-55903 GCF_054060215.1 Thermostichus sp. OS-CIW-30
GTCTACTATATCCCTCTCAATGACTTTTGCCAAACCGCCTAAAGCTCAGTAAATTCAGCAAAGTTCAGGGTTTTGGGGGTTAGAGGCATGCTCCCGCCAGCAGCAACTGGGGGGATCCGTCTCGGCTGGCTGAACCTCGAACTCCAGCGGTCCCTCTTCAGTGTACAGGTGCAGGTCGAACCAGAAGGTGGATCCCTGTTCTAGCTTGCTCTCCAGGCAGATGCGGGTTCGATGTTTCTCCAGGATGTTGCGCACGATGGCCAACCCCAGGCCGGTGCCCTCTAGGGTGTGGACCCGGTTCTCGACACGGAAAAAGCGGTCGAAAATCCGCTCCTGATCTTCTGGGGCAATGCCAATGCCTGTATCGGCCACCGCCACCCGCACTGCCTGCGGGGATCCATCCGCCTGAACCACCAGGTGGGCATGTACCGTCACCAGGCCCCCTGAGGGAGTGAACTTGAGGGCATTGCCCAGGAGATTGGTCATCACCTGCAAGAGCAGATCGTAGTTGCCCCACACCAAAGGCAGATCGGGATCAACGAATTTGCGCAGCTGGATCCCTTTGTCGCGGGCCTGCAGTTGGTGGGTGCGCAAAGTCTGCTCGATCACTGCCGCGATGTCGACACCTTCAAAGTGGTACTGCTTGCCCGATTCCAGACGAGACAAATCCAAAACATCGTTGACCAGGCGGGTGAGGCGATCGGTTTCGCGGTTGGCAATTTCCAGGTAGTCCAGCCGCTCCGCCGAGGACATCTGCTCGCCGTACTCGTAGAGGGTCTCGATAAAAGACTTGATGCTGAAGAGGGGGGTGCGCAGCTCGTGGCTGATGTTGCTGATGAATTGAGCCTTGGCTTCGTTGAGCTCCACCTCGCGGGTGATGTCCTGCACCGTCATCACGATCCCCTTGAGATTTTGCCGCCGCGGATCCGACACCGGTGAAAGCAGAATGCGAATGACGCGCTTGGTAGGGCCGGTGAGGTTGACGCGAACTTCCTCTGCCTCTTGATCCCCGCGGGCAATTTGCATCAGGGGGCGGGCCAGTTGCTGCTGCAGATCCTCCGGCAACAGCTCCGGCAGGGGTTTGCCCAAAACGGGATCCCCTTCCCAGCCAAACATGCGGGAGGCGGCAGGGTTGAGCAGCAGCACCCGCAACTCGGCATCCAGCAAAATGGCAGCATCGACGATGGAGAAGACCAAGGTCTCCAACTTGGCTTTGGCTGCAGCCAGTTCCTCGATGTTTTGCTCTTCGTAGCTTTGCAGCCGCTCCGCCATCTCGTTAAAGCTGTCGATGAGCTGGGCCAGCTCTCCCCCGAAGGGCAGGTCGATGCGCTGCTTGAAGTTACCTTTGGTGATCTCCTGGACACCTTTGACCAGCTCTTTGATGGGATAGGTGATGGTGAGGGCATTGACCACCGCTCCCAGGATGGCCAAGACCCACACCGCCAAAAACACCCCAATCGAGACCTCCCGCGCCAGCTGGGTGGAGCGCACCAGGGCGGGATTGGGATTGATGCCCAAGCCGAGGGTGCCCAAAAAGCGGCCCTGATGGTAGATGCCGACGAAAATATCCGTCACCCGCCCGGCAGGAGTGAGGTGGGTGCGCACCAGCGGTTGGCCCTCAGCAGGGGGGCGATTGTCCGGCAGTTGCATGCGACGGGTGAGGCTGAGGGAGGTTTTCACCTCTTGGTTGGAAAACGGGATCCCGTAGTAGATGTTTCCTTCGGGATCGGCATAGAGCAGATAGCGGATGCTGCTGGTGCTCTCAAAGTACTGGCGGGACAGTTGCGCCACTTCGCCAATGCGATCTTCCGCAATCAGGGGGGCGACATTGGCGGCCAAGAGCAGCCCCAGATCTCGGCCAAAGCGGGCTTCGTTGAAGCGAGCATCCTGCTGCACGGTGCTGACGGCCCAGAAGGTGAAACTGCTCACCACCAATGAGACCACCAGCGTTGCCACAAAGAGCAACTGAGTTTCCAACCGCAGTTTTTGCTTCCATCGCGCCCACCAGCGCCGCAGGGATCCCATAGAGATCCCGGTCGTTGTTGGCACTGACATGTCCACAGCGCCAGGCAATGGCTCGGCAGGAGAAGAAGCCAGCTCAGGAGATTGGACTTCGGCAATGGGCTCGGCTGGCTCGACAGTGCTGACAGGAGGCATGAACCCAACGTGAACAGATAGCGTGAACGGATATAGGGCGGTGATTCGCCACCATTCTGACATGGGCAGGCGATCCCTTTGTCTCAGCCAAGGCCGGGTGAGAACCGGTATGGGATCCCGGCTTCGCAACGCAACCTGCTCCAGCCGACCTGCAGGGGAATGGTTGCCAATACCGATAAAGGTATCCCCAAGCAAAGCTTGTCAGCGCCCCTAAAGTTGATAGACTAGAAAATCGTGCTTCACCAGGTCAGAGTGACCGGAAAAATCGTGACCAACAGCCCCGTCAGCCAATTTATCCAACATCATTTTCGCCACTTCAACGCAGCCGCGCTGCTGGATGCAGCCAAAGGTTATTGTGCTCACCTGGAAAAGGGCGGCAAGATGATGGTGACCTTGGCCGGTGCCATGAGCACAGCAGAGCTGGGCCTTTCCCTAGCTGAGATGATCCGGCAGGGTAAGGTTCACGCCATCTCCTGCACCGGCGCCAACCTGGAAGAGGACATCTTCAACCTCATCGCCCACGACTTCTACGAGCGCGTGCCCCACTACCGCGATCTTAGCCCGCAGCAGGAGCAGGAGCTGCTGGAGCGGCACATGAATCGGGTAACCGATACCTGCATTCCCGAAGAGGAGGCGATGCGGCGCCTAGAAAAAGCCCTCTTGGAAGAGTGGATGGCTGCCGACCAGGCCGGGGAACACTACTTCCCGCACGAGTTTATCTACCGCATCCTGCGCAGCGGCCGGCTGGAGCCCTACTACCAAATTAATCCCCGGGATTCTTGGGTTTACGCCGCTATGGAGGCCAACTTGCCCATCTATGTGCCGGGATGGGAAGACTCCACCACCGGCAACATGTATGCCGCCCACTGCATCACGGGTGAGATCCGCAATGTGCATACCGTCCGCACAGGGATCGAGTACATGATCCACCTGGCGGACTGGTACACGCACACCTCGGCGGAGTGCTCCATTGGCTTCTTTCAAATTGGCGGCGGCATTGCTGGGGATTTCCCCATTTGTGTGGTGCCCATGCTCCATCAAGATCTGGGTCGCCAGGGCGTACCCCTGTGGGGCTATTTCTGCCAGATCAGCGACTCCACCACCAGCTACGGTTCCTACTCGGGGGCAGTGCCCAATGAGAAGATCACCTGGGGCAAATTGGGGATCGACACCCCCAAATTTGTCATCGAGTCGGATGCCACCATCGTGGCGCCTTTGATCTTCGCCTCGGTGCTGGGGTGGTAGAGAAGGGGAATCAATCTGTATGCCCGTCGGTTGAGGCGGAGCGGGGCCAGCGGGACAACAGGGTTGCAGCTTCCCAGCGGCGCAGATCCTGGGCAATGCGCAGGGGCGTGAGGCCGTAGCCGTCCGGCTCGTCGATCTCGGAGCCATGTTCCAGCAGCAGCCGAACGACCTCGGGGTTGCCGGACCAAGCGGCAAAATGCAGGGGAAGGCCACCGGCGCCAAAACGAGCGTTCACCTCGGCCCCTCCCTGGAGCAGGGCTTTCGTAACCTCAGGGTTGCCCAGGCGAGCCGCTTGGTGCAGTGGGCTAGCTCCCCCATGGTCTAGTTGATTGGGATCCGCCCCCGCTGCCAGCAAAAGACGGGCGTTGAGGCCGCTCTCCACGAAAAACAGGGCTGTCTTGCCCCGCTCATCGACAGCGTTGGCGTCTTTCCCCAGCCAGAGAGCCAGTTGCAGCCGCAGCGGGTTGGCTTGGGCCAAGGCTTGTGGATCTTCTGGTAGGGAGTATCCATAGAATCCCAGACCCCCCACTAGCAGGGATCCCAGTCCGACAGCGATTTTTAGGACCTGACCTCGCATAGCCCTATTCCTCAAAGAAAAGGATGGCGAGCCCCTGCCTGGGCAGAGCCTGGGCCGAGAGCAGCAACGGGTTGCTGAGGGCAGGTTGCGGGGCAGCAGCGGGGAAGAGACGCAAAAACTCCTGCAGCGGCAGCAGCTCGCATTGGGATTCCTCGGCGGCGGCCGTGCGATACATGGTGGGGATGACCAGCTTGGGCTGCAGCGCCTCAATGGCCGCCTTGGCCCCGGCAGGATCGTAATTTTTCGGCCCACCCCCCACTGGCACCAGCAACAGGTCGGGACGAGCAAGCAGGATGGACTGCTCCCGCGTAATTGGCTGCAGCGCCCCTCCCAAATGGACAATGTCGATCCCAGCCATGCGCCAGCGCCAACCCACGTTTACGCCAAAGCGAGGGCCACGGGGCATGCGTACTCCTTGCACCCGGATCCCGTCAATCAGATAGTCTCCCGGCTGAAACAGCACCTTGGGGTTGCCGGGCACCACATCCAAAGCACCCTCATCCAACAAGCGGCTGCTGAGCAACACCAGATCGGCAGCAACTCGTGGGGCAGGATAGCCAGCCGTACAGCCCGCCGGCCGAAACGGGTTGACCAGAAACCGTTGGCCCTCCCCCTCGAACAAAACACAACTGTGGTGCAGCCAAGTCAGTTGCAGCCCCTGCGAGCTGGAGCCGGGAGTGAACTCTATAGACCCTGGGGTTGTTGGCGTTTCCGAACCTTGTGCCGGAGCTGTCTGAGCGCCCGCTTTGCGCCCTCTGGCCAGGTTCACGGCCATCGATCCCAGCAGCCCAGCGCTGGCTTGCAGAAGCTGGCGACGCTTCATGGAGTGGGGATCCCTGATGTAACAACGGCAACGGTTTCCTGAGGTTTCTGCGAAACATTGGGCTGAGCAGCAGTTGAGGCTTTGGCGCTGCGCAGGAAGTTGCTCAACAAGCGCTTGCCCTCTGCAGTCAAGATGCTCTCCGGGTGGAACTGCACGCCCTGAACGTGGGGATAGCGGCGGTGGCGTACCCCCATGATGATCCCATCGCCTGTTTGAGCCGTCACCTCCAGCTCGTCAGGACACGTAGAAGGCTCGATCACCAAGCTGTGGTAGCGGGTGGCCGTGAAAGGCTGGCTCAACCCCTCAAACACCCCCACCCCTCGATGGTAAATGAGCGAGGTTTTGCCATGCATCAGCTCAGGTGCGCGCACGATCTGACCACCGTAGACCTGGCCAATGCACTGGTGCCCCAGACAAACCCCCAAAATCGGCAGCTCTGGCCCCAGCTCCCGAATCAACTCCAGGGAGATCCCGGCATCTTCCGGCCGCCCTGGCCCAGGAGAGATAACTACAGCTTGCGGCTGCATTCGGCGCAGGTCGTCAACGGAGAGCTGGTCATTGCGAAAAACCTGAAGCTGAGCTCCCAACTCCCCCAGGTACTGCACCAAGTTGTAGGTAAAGCTGTCGTAGTTGTCGATGACGACCAGCACGATAGCATCCGGCAACGGCACCCCATTTTAGCACTTGCTTGAGCTGCTGTTCTTGATCCAAAGAAGCAGAGTAACTGGCGCTTTTTGCAGGGGAGCAGTCGACGCCCCAAGAAAGCTTGTATCCTAGAAGGTACAACCCACAGGAAGCAGTGAATTGGGCGGGTTTCCAGGTTTCCCAATGTTGATTTGGATCCCATGAGTGCGCTTCTCTCCCCGGCAACCGATTTGCTGGACGAGTTGCGGCAGCTTTTCCCCTTCGAGCTGGACGACTTTCAGATCCGAGCCATTCAGGTTCTGGCTGCTGGGGAATCGGTGGTGGTCTGTGCTCCCACGGGATCCGGCAAGACCCTGATCGGAGAGTATGCCATCTATCGGGCCCTATCCCAGGGCAAGCGGGTTTTCTATACAACGCCCCTGAAGGCCCTCTCCAACCAAAAGTTCCGGGATTTTGGCCAGCAATTCGGCCCAGAACAGGTTGGCCTGCTCACCGGCGACATCTCCATCAACCGGGAGGCGCCGATCTTGGTGATGACCACCGAGATCTTCCGCAACATGCTCTATGGCACGCCGCTCTCTCTGGCCGTTCAGAGAGGAGCCTCCGGCGATGGGATGGAACCTTGGGAGGAGGCGGAGGCCTTGAGTCGGGATCCCTTGCGAGAGGTGCAGGCGGTGATCCTGGACGAATGCCATTACATGAACGACCAGCAGCGGGGCACCGTCTGGGAAGAAGCAATCATCTACTGCCCCCCCACGATCCAGCTCATTGCCCTTTCTGCCACCCTGGCCAACAGCGACCAGCTCACCGATTGGATGAACCAGGTGCATGGCCCCACCCATCTGATCGACTCCAACCACCGCCCGGTGCCGCTGCAATTTCACTTTGCCAATCGCAAAGGGCTGTTCCCCCTGCTGGAGCAAACCGAGTCCGGCCAGTGGGTTTGCAATCGCCGCCTGAAAAGCAAACTCCCCAAGTCAGGTCAGTCTCCCTATGGGGGAGTGCCGGATATGGTGCAGGTGGTGGAGAACTTGCGCCAGCGGGACATGCTGCCGGCCATCTATTTCATCTTCAGTCGCAAAGGCTGTGATATGGCCGTGGCCAGCGTAAGGGATCTGGACTTGGTAGCCAGCGAGGAAGAACGGCAGCAGTTGGCCGAGCAGATCGACCGCTTTTGTCGAGAAACGCCCGAAGCTGTCCGCCGAGATCAGTTGGATGCCCTTTACCGGGGTATTGCCGCTCACCATGCCGGCATGTTGCCTGCCTGGAAGGGACTGGTGGAGCATCTGTTTCAGCAGGGGCTAGTGAAGCTGGTCTTCGCCACTGAGACTTTGGCCGCCGGGATCAACATGCCTGCGCGAACCACGGTGATCTCTTCCCTTTCCAAGCGCACCGACAACGGCCACCGCCTCTTGACCGCTTCCGAGTTCATGCAAATGTCGGGCCGAGCCGGACGGCGGGGCAAGGACATCATCGGCCATGTGGTGACGGTGCAATCCCCGTTTGAGGGGGCCCAAGAAGCTGCGCGGCTGGCCACCTCTGGAGCGGATCCCTTGGTGAGCCAGTTTACCCCCACCTATGGCATGGTGCTGAACCTGCTGCAAAAGCACTCTTTGGAAGCAGCACGGGATCTGATCAACCGCAGCTTCGGCCAGTATTTGCTCTCGTTGCAAAAGTTGCCCGAACAACAGGAGATCCTGCACACGCGCGCCGAGCTGGAGGAGATCGACCGTCTCTTGGGAGGCATTGCCGACGAAGATATCGCCCGCTATGAGAAGATGCAGGCGCAACGGCGGGAAGAACGACGCATTTTGCGCTACTTGCTCAAACAACGGGAAGCTGAGCCGGATCCCACCTTGCGGCTGTTGGCCTTTCCCCACATTCATGCCCAAGAGGAAAAAATCCGTGCCCTAGAAGCTCAAATCCGAGAGAACCCCGCTCACCAAGTGGGGAAAAAATTGCTGGGTTTGCGAGAAAAACGCCAGCGCTTGCTCAAGCGCCTCGAGCACCTGGAGCGGCAAAGCGATTCCGTGCAGGAGTTGCGCTGGCAGCAATTTATGGCCTTGGTGGGGGTGTTGCAGGATTTCAACTGTCTGCAAGAGTATCAACCTACCGATAGCGGAGAGGTGGTGGCCGCGCTGCGGGGGGATAACGAGCTCTGGCTGGCGCTGGCTCTGCTCTCGGGTGAGTGTCAGGGCTGTGCTCCCCATCATTTGGCCGGAGTTGTGGCTGCCTTGGTCTCAGAGGCTCCCCGTTCAGGTACCTACAGCCGGCTGCGCACCTCGGGGCTGGTGGAGGATGTGCTGCACGGATTGCGGGGTTTACGGCGGCAGCTGTTCCGCAGCCAACGGCAACACCAGGTGTTTCATGTGCCGATTGGGTTTGAGCCCAGCTTGGCTGGGATCGTCGAACATTGGGCGCAAGGGATCCCTTGGGAAACCCTAGAAGCCAGCACCAACCTAGATGCCGGAGACTTGGTGCGCCTGATCCGCCGCACGCTGGATTTGCTTTCTCAGATCCCTTATGTTCCCCATCTGCCGGCGGAGTTACGGGAAAATGCCCGTCAAGCCCAAAAAATGCTGGATCGCTTCCCGGTGAGCGAGTTGATCTAGCGAGCTCAGACCGTTTGCTGTTCAGTGAGGTTGCAGCTCTATGATGCCCGCCGGTGAACCCACCCTCAGGGATGTGTTGAGTGTTATTGAAGAGATCCGGCAAGATGTGGAAGAGATCCGACAGGATGTGGAAGGACTACGGCAGGATGTCTCCAGAACCAACGAGCGGCTAGAAGCCCTGGCAGCCGATCAAGCAAAGCGCTGGGCCGAGCAGGAAAGACGTTGGGCTGAGCAGGAGAGACGTTGGGCCGAGCAGGAGAGACGTTGGGCCGAGCAGGGGATAGAAAACCGGGTGATCCTAGAACGAATTGACACCTATCAAAAGGCTAGCGCCCAAGTGGTTAACCTGGCTTTTGCCTTGATTGGAGCTGCCACCGTAGCTCTTGTCGGCATCGTCCTACGGTTGGCCGTTAGTCTATAGTCTATAGTCAGCTGGTTCGGCAAAAACTTCGGCAGGCAGGATGGCCTTGCTTCTCTATTCGGCAACTGGTACGGCTTGTCCTTGAGTTTGGCATTCCGAATGGCCATCTCTGACAGGGCCATGTCCCACCCCGTCTGTTATATCCCCTATTGTGTCCCACTTTAGCCTGGATTACAGTGGGTTTCCCCGGTCTATCGTGGACACTAAAAAGCCCAGAAGCCTTGCTGGGTAAGAGCTTTCTGGACTTCAGTGGACGTTATCGGATTACGGAGAGAGTAGGATTCGGTCGCGCCAGCGGGCCGGATGGCCTTACCCACGGTGAGTTGCTCTGACAAACAAGTTCCAGCGGAGAGAGTGGGATTCGAACCCACGGTGAGTTGCCCCACACAGCATTTCCAGTGCTGCGCCTTCGACCACTCGGCCATCTCTCCAGATTGAGAACAGGGGCGACTTTCCAGGAGGGCTAAAAAGTCAGCTTTGTGATCCTAGCAAAGGATGGAAGCTATTAACGGGATCCTTTGGGATCCCCAGGCCGAAACATTTGCAGCAACACTTGCCGGCGAGAGCACCGCCAGTAATCAACATGGGATCCGATCAACCCCGTCTCATTGATCTGCATCTCTGTCCAGCCGGGGATGCACAGGCGGGGACGCCAAGGCAAAGCCAAAGCACCGCTCAGGATCCACTCGGTGCGGATCTGGTTGCCGGTTTGCCGAATATCCTGCAGATCGAGACGGATATCCTGTAGCCAACGCCCTATCCCCTCGATCATGCGGCGATAGCGATCCAAGCCGCGAAACTCGTTGAGGGGATCCCGGAAGTAAACCTGCGGGTCGTAGATCGCATAGGTCTGATCCCGGGGAAAGCGAGCGTAATCTGCCCGCAAGATGGCCACCAGATCGGCGCTAGGCGGGGCTTGGGAAGGAAGGCTCATGTCTTGGCCACGACAGAAAGAGACACCGTTTCCCCAGGGGCGGGGCAACACAACTGGATGGATTGGGACGTGGCGGCATTCAAGGCTGCCAGCTTTTCTCGAAACTCCTGCAGGCTGCCCAAGGGGCGGATCTGGGCGGCAAACCACCCGTGGTAGTCCACCTCTCCCATCGCCGTAGGGATCACCTGCTGGGGGCGTAGGGCTGCCACCACCTCCAGGGCCCGCTCTGGCCCCATGATCACCTCTCCCAAGAGGGGAAAGATCTGCCCCACCACCGGAATCAGTAGGGTATGGATGGAGCCAAACTCCTGCTGCAGCCGCGGGCGGACATCCGGTTGGGAAAGATGAGGCTCGTAGTAAAGCCGTGTCTGAGAGGGCACCTCTTCCAGCAGATAGCCCAGCTCACGGACAGGCCCTAGGGGCGCACCGGGAATGGCCGTGACCCGCAGATCCCCCCAGCGAACAGACTGCCAGGGATCCAGAGCCTGAACCGTTGCAAATCCTAGACTCTTCACGACTCTGGCTGCAGCCGGCGAGGCCAAAACGGGGATCCGCTTATCCAGGCGCTGCAACGTTGGTGGGTGGCAGTGATCCGGCTGGGCTTGGCTGAGGAGGATCCCGTCGATTTTGGGCAAGGTCTCCGGCGTAAAAGGGAGCGGCTGGCGGTGCTCCAGGCGGATGAACCAGGGGATCCCCAGAAACACCAGGGGATCCACCAGCCACGGATCCAATAGGAAGGTTTGCTCCCGGGTGTGGATGAGCCAACTGTTGAGGTCGATGCGGGTCAGTTGCATGAGTTTGAAGTGAGGTTATTGCCCGGTAATGGAGAGATCGGCAACCCAGATGCGGGGACACAGCCCACCCGGTGTGACTTGCGGCTCGGGCTCGACGTAGAAAATCGACTTCAACAGCTCCAGGAAGTCTCCGGCCACCGTGGCCGCTTCGATGCTGATGCGTTCTCCTTGGCGTACCCACCACCCCTGAAACGGCAGCGAGAAGGATCCCTGTAGGGGCTTAACGCCGGCATGAAGCGCTTGCAGCTCATCGATCCAAACTACATTTTCAGCCGTAGCCAAGTCATAGGTGCTCTCCGGCGGTGCCCCGGCAAATACATGGTAGTAGTGGGCGGCAACTGTGACCTTGGCGCCGATGTTGGCATGGCCAGTGGGCTTGGCTCCTAGGCGCTTAGCCGTACCGGCGCTGTGCAAAAAGTGGGTCAAGACCCCATTGGTGATGAGAGGGACACGGCGGGTGGGGGTGCCTTCTCCATCAAAGCTGATCGCTCCCACATTGGTCGGGTGCAGGGCATCGTCACACACCGACAGAAGAGGTGAGGCAATGGTCTTGCCCAGGGATTCTGGGGTGGACAGGCTTTGGTTGTCCAAAATGTTTTGGGCATTGAACACATTGGAGAAGGCGCCCAACAAACTCAAAAAGGCTTCTCCTGAAAAGACCACTGTGTATTTTCCAGAAGGGATCCGCTCGTACTCCAGATGGCTAATCAGTTTCTCAGCAGCTTCCTGCACACAACCCTGGATATCCAACTCATCCAGGCTGCGAGCCACTCGCATGGCTCCGGCGCTGCGGGGTTTGCGACCTTCTTGCTCTGCCTTGCTGTAGAGAAAAACCGAAGCGAGGGTATGCTCCTCTTGTCGCAGGGCTTGGTGGCTGTTGAGGTAGAAGCGGTTGATTTGCCGCTGCGCTAGGCCGTTGTAGGGCACCCCCTGAATGGCGGGATGGGATCCCAGGAGTGCCTTTTCAGCAGCCACCAACTGTTCCAACAAGTCGCCAGCCAAAGCCAACGGCCCTTTGTCGTTACAAGGCTGGGCAATGGGCAGAGTGGCTTCCGGGCTGAATTGAGGGGCATGTTCCCGCACGCCAAAATGGCTGGCTTCAAAGGCCGTTTGCAGGGCCAGTTCCAGCCCCGCCTCATCCACATCGGTGGTGGAAGTTACTCCCACCTGCCCTTGGTCGTTCCAGGCCCGCACCGTCACGCTGCAGCGGTGGGAAGCCTTGACCTGGCGAGGTTCCCCATGATCTACCTGCACGCTGGTTTCATCCACTTGAGCCCCGTAGAGATCAAACTGAGGGATCCCCAGCCGCCGGGCACAGCTTTGTGTCTGTTCTGCCAACACCTCGACTTGCACCATTGCCACTCCCCAAGTTCCTGTTGCCATCCAGCGCCTCTAGTAAACTACCCGCACTCATGCTGACGCAGAGCGCTCCGCACCGCTAAAGCGAAAGAGTGCAGGCTTTCGGTAGCCCTGTAGTTGGCAAGCCAACCACGGACCTCTAGGCTGGTTTACAGCAGCCCCAAGTTTGGCAATCATGTTGGCCCCATTCCAGTCCGCATCCCCTTCCCATCCACAGTGCCCACACTTAAACTGCTTCCCACTGCGATTTTGCTACGCAACGCTGACGCGACAGGATTGCGCAGGGTCGGGATGGATGTGCAAACACTTGTGACAGGTCTGCGAGGTATAAGCAGGCGGAACAAGGATTAGAGAAACCCCTGCAACTCTCGCCTTGTATTCCAGAAACTGCCTCAGTTGGTAGAACGCCCAACTGTTGGCCCTGCGCCGCTCGGCTTTGCTGCGGGGTTGTTGGTTGATACGCTCCCGTATCCCTGTCAAGTCCTCTAAAGCAATAGCGCTATTTGTGGCCTTTGCCCTAGAAACAATAGCTTTAGAGATGCGATGATTGACCCACGTTTTTGCTACGCAACGCTGACGCGACTGAAAGCGTCTCTCCTTACCAGACAGCCGTTGCAACAGTTCTCTGCATCTGCGCCGCGAACTGCGTGTGCCCTTACTGGCTTTGCGTTGGAGTACCGCCCTCAACCGGGAGTAGTGGTCTCGGACTCTGTTCAACTGCTGTCCATTCCAGTTGTCCCCCTCTGACGTATGGGCAATATCTGTCCTTCCCAAGTCCACGCCTACCACCTGAGCGGTGTTCTGCTGTTCCGGTAACTTTGCTTCCACGCAAATCTGGATGGAGTAGGAACCGTCTTTGCGCTTGACCAGAGTGGCCGTTCGCGTCAGCGGACCGGAGGTCTTTTTGGGATTGGAGCCTGCCAACTGTTCTCTCTGGTAATGACCAATCGCCAGCTCAAAGCGTTCTCGACCCTCCACCGTGGTGAGCGACACCGTCCAGTCTTTCTCGCGAAACGAAAAGATACGAGCGTCGTAGGTAGCGAAGCCACCCTTGTTCGCGTTAGCGTCGCGTAGCGACAACGCTTTGACCGGGCGGTTTTTCTGTTGTGCCACCTTGCGAGCAGACGCTACCCGTCTGCATATCTGTTGGTCGCGTAAGCGGGACGTAGTCCTTGCCAAATTACTGGACAAGCCGAAACGGGCACGGATTTCGTAGTAGCACAGGGATTGGAGTTTCAGTGGGTTGACGACTTTCTCGGGTGTGTTTTGGTTGACCCAGTTCAAGGCTTGGCCGTTCGCGTTAGCGTCGCGTAGCGACAAAGCATCCAATGTCTCGTCCAATTTGGCGGCTTGCGACTGGGACACCTTGAGCTTGCAAGAAACGGTCAGGACTTGGGTCATAGCCTTATTGCATTTTACTCACATTCCTCCCGACCCTTGCCCTGTGGGCAGAGAGCGGGGCTCCTGCGGTTTCTAGCTGACGGGCTAGCCAGGCAGTTAAATCCTCCAAGCTGTTGAAGTCCAACAGAGCTTCCCCCAGCGCCTCCAGTTGTGACGTTGACAAAGCCCAAATCTTATTCTCAAGGGCCGGGTCAAGGGATCCCAACTTCCGCCTGAGCAGCCGCAAAACCAGCGTTGCTTCCCCGTGTTGCAATCCCTGTTGTAATCCTTGTTGCAATCCTTGTTGTAGCCCTTGTTGCAGGCCCAGTTGTAGTCCTTCTCTGCGTCCTTCTTTGCGCCCTTCTTCCAGCCCCTCTCGCAGAGCTTCTGCCCGCCACTCTTGGTAGATCACCGATTCCCTCATATCCAAAGACCTCATGATTTGTCGAATCAAACCCCGATCCAATGCTAGTCCCGCCAAGACGGCTGTTGCGGCTGCCAATTCCCTTCTCTCACTGGGGTCTGCCAAGCTCTCTAGCTCACTGACCACCTCTCGCAAGGTTTCTGCTGGATCTTCCACCTGGCTTAGAACCCGAAACGGTAGCAGGGCTTGCCGATCCGCTCCGGCCCTCAAATCGCATTCCCACAGGCGGACAACATCGAACTCATGGCTCAGCCTCTCTAGACGAAAAGAGGTCTGGAAAACTCCCTCCGACCCCGTTTTGCGCAAGTCAATCGCGTTAGCGGTGCGGAGCACCTTGACCACCTGCTGCACCGATAGGTGAGGATACCTCCGATAGAGTCGGAGCCGAGCCACTTCTCCCATGAGCCAGCGGGCAAACTGCTCTGGGAAACGCTCGGCCAGATATTTGCAGACGTTGTCATAGGCCATGTCGAGGTGGATCCCTGGAATTAGCGACCGCCCACGGTAATGGAATCTACCTTGATGTGAGGCTGCCCCACCGTCACATAAATGCTGCCGCTGACGGAGCCACAGAACCCAGCTGCCAAGCTGAGGTCTTTGGAACACATGGAGATTTTGGTCAAGATGTCTTTGGCTTCTCCGATCAGGGTGGCTCCCTTGAGGGGTTTGGTAATCTTGCCGTTTTCGATGAGATAGGCTTCTTCGACGGCGAAGTTAAATTGCCCAGTGGGGCCGACGCTCCCTCCCCCCATACGCTTGCAGTAAATGCCTTTGTCGATAGAAGCAAAAAGATCGTCCAGTTCTGCATCTCCGGGGGCAATGTAGGTATTGCGCATACGGCTGGCGGGGGCAAAGGTGTAGTTCTGTCGGCGACCGCTGCCGGTGCGAGGGTGGCCGGTGCGCATTGAGCCAGCCCGATCCGCCAAGAAGTTTTTCAAAATGCCCTTCTCGATCAGCAGAGTGCGCTGGACGGGCATCCCCTCGTCATCCACATCCAGGCTGCCAAAGGCCCCTTCAGAGAGACCTTCATCCCAGGCGGTGAGGTTTTTGTGGGCAATTTTCTGGCCTTTTTTGTCGGCAAAGGGAGTGGTTTTGCGCTCAATCTGGGTGGTTTCCAACAGATGCCCGCAGGCTTCGTGGAAAATGACGCCGCCAAAGGCGTTGGACATCACAATCGGGTAGGTGCCGGATTCCACATAGTCGGCATAGAGCATCTGGCCGGCAGCTTCTGCCAGCTCCCGGCTGTGGGCCTCCAGATCCCAACGGCGCAAAAAGTTGGGATCCCCCGTACCGCCGGAGCGTTGACTGACAGAGGCGCGATGGGATCCATCGGCACAGAGCAGCGTAGAGCTCACGGATTGGGTGAGGCGCACATCCCGCACAAAGGTGCCATCGCTGCAGGCCACCAGAATCTCTTGCCAATCGCGGAAATAGGTGGTGCGGCGGGACTGCACATGGCGGGCTTGGCGACCCAGTTGCTCGTTGGCTTTGAGCAGGATCTCCCCCATCTCCGCAATGGGGCTACATTCCTTCAACCAGCCATCTTTGCGGCGACGCTCGCCGTAGTCCTGCAGCATCTCCAGGTTGATGGCAGAAACCAGCGCTGTGGGGCCAGGAGGGGTGAAGCCCATCAGCGAAAGGCCCTTCTCCAGAGCAGCCTTGAGACCGGCAAAGGACAGATCGTTGGTGCTGACGTAGCAGTCGGCCAAGCCGCGAAACACCCGCACGCCGGCCCCGGTGGAGAGCCGTGGGGTGATGCTGGTGATGGCGTCATCTTCGGCCAGGCAACTGATGGAATTGCCCCGTTCTAGAAAAATCTCCACCAAATCGGCACCGGCAGCGCGCCCCCAGCCCAACAGGGCAGAGAGGGGATCCCGCCAATCCTCGTCGAAGCGCTGTAGAGTATGACGGTAGTTCAGGTTGGGCAGTTCTTTGGACAAAAGCAGCATGGCAGGCTCAGGGAGTAGAGACGAGCTAAGGCCGGCGCAAGTTTTCGTTTTCTCAGTTTAACAAGGAGTAAAGGTTCTCCCCTGCCGGCAGGTTGGCCTTGAGCTTGACAAGGGCGGGGGAGCAATCGAAGATCGCTGCACAAGGAAACCTCGACTTGCAATGGCTGCCAAGAAAAAACCGCCGGAGCTTCAGCCCAGCCTATTTGACGATCCCATCGAGCCGCCAGCCCCGGCGGAGGAGACACTCCCCCAGTGGGATCAGATCCCCCTGTCGGCCCAGGTGTCCATCCCCCCCGGCACTTACAGGGATTTGGAGCAACTGAAGCAACATTGTTTGGTATGCCAGCGCTGCGACTTGGCAGCCAGCCGTACCCATGTGGTGGTGCATCGGGGCAACCCCAAGGCAAGGATTTTAATCATCGGAGAGGGGCCAGGGGAAAGCGAAGACCTGCAGGGGCTGCCTTTTGTGGGCAAGTCGGGACAATTGCTGGATAAAATCCTGGCTTCGGTGGGGCTGGATCCCGAGCAGGACACCTACATCTGTAATGTGGTCAAGTGCCGCCCCCCTAACAACCGCGTGCCCACCCAGGAGGAGATGGACGCCTGCCGTCCCTATCTGTTGGAGCAGATTCGCCTGGTGGATCCCTGGATTATTCTGCTCACGGGGGCCACCTCGGTGCGCTCCCTTTTGGGCGAGAAGCGAGGGATCACCAAGATCCGCGGGGAATGGATCCAGTGGCAGGGACGCTGGTGTATGCCCATTTTTCACCCGGCCTATCTGCTGCGCAACCCAGACCGCACCCCTGGCAGCCCCAAGTGGTTGATGTGGCAGGATATTCAGGCGGTGAAGCAAAAGTATCTGGAACTCACCGGCACAGCACCGCCCCAGCCCAACTTTTGAGCCCATTTCCCCAAGCGCCCCTCCTCCCAAAGGAGAGCAAGGGATCCCTACCTTGGCTGATCCCCAGGTTTGAACCCAGTCAAGAGGCCGAAGCGGAGCAAGCCGGTGGCATAAGCCCGACGCATCAGGCCCAGCCCCAGCGCCCCGCGAACGGTAACCCAACCGCTGCGCAGCAAAGCCCAGATCCAGCGCCAGTCGCGGGCAGAAGCGATCACCTCATCCCAGAAAGGGGCCACTCGCTCCGACCAGTCGGCGCTGCGCACCTGCTCAAAGCCCACCTGTTGGGCCAGAGCCTCGTAGCTGGAGAGGCTGATCACATAGGGCAGGCAGTACACCTCGTAGATTTTCTGCAAAAGCTGTTGATCCTGCTGGCTCAGGGATCCCTCGCGGTGGCACCAGGTTACCACCATCACCTGCCCGCCCGGTTGCAAGACCCGCCAGCCCTCGGCCAGAAACTGCCGCTTATCCGGCATGTGCTCGCCGCTTTCCAGAGACCACACCAGATCAAAGGTGTTGTCTGCAAAGGGCATCTCCAGGGCATCGGCCACCTGAAATCGCACCTTGTTGCTCAGGCCGGCCTCTTGGGCGCGCTCCGTAGCCCGCTTGGCTTGGACGGGGCTGAGGGTAATGCCCGTAACCTGTGCCCCAAAGCGCCGGGCTAACTCCAAGCTGCTTCCCCCAATGCCACAGCCAAGATCAAGAATGTGCTGGGGAGGGCAGGGATCCCCGATCTGGCCCCACTGGATAACCCTATCAATCAAGTCAATCTGAGCTTGGCGGCGATCCTTGCCGGTTTGGCCCGGCTCGTAATAGCCATGGTGCATGTGCTCCCCCCACACCCGCTCCCAGAGGCCGGAGGAGGCATCGTAGAAGTGGCGAATGCGTTGGTTGAGGGTGGAGGTCATGGCAACAGATCTCCATGGCTTTTTTATTTTGGATCCTCTCGCCCGGTGAAATCTGATGGGGAACCCTTGTAACCCAACTCGCGCCAGCCGGACGGAGCCATAGTAACAGACCCTTTCCGGGCTCACCTTGGAGCAGAAAGCGATCCCAGCGCCCAAACCAACCGCTGCACAGCACTCAAGAGCACCAGAATTGCCATCAGCCCAAACAAGCCCACCATGTACTCTGGGAAAAGGAAAAACAAGCCGTAGAAAAAGATGGTTTCGCTGCCCTCGATAAGCCCCGACGGCATACTTAAGCTGGTCAGTTCATCCAGGGATCCCGCCCCGACAGTGCCATCCGTCCTTGTTGCTCCGCAACGCTGTCGCGAACGCCGTTTTTCCAACAGCCCTGCCAAATACATCCAGGAGCAAAGGTTGATGTAAAAGCTGGCCAGCATCAGAGCCAGAGAAGCATAGCCCAGCAGGGATCCCTGGTGAAAGGCCAGCCCCAGGGGAACGACCGCGTAGACCACCACGTCCAGCAGCATATCCAGGTAGCCCCCCAGATCGCTTTGCCGTCCCTGCAGACGAGCCAACGTGCCGTCCAGCCCATCCATAAACCGGTTCAGCAACCACAGGCCCAGCCCCCACCCGTAGGCCCCGTAAGCTGCCGCTGTCCCAGAGGCCAGGCCCACAGCAAACCCCGACAGGGTAATGGCTAGGGGATGCACCTGTTGGAGAGGGGTTTGCAGCACTGGAGCCAACAGCCGCTCCTTCCACTGCCTAAGCACCTTATCCAGCAAGAAACACTCCTTTCTTATTGCTCTGCAACGCTGTTGCCGATGATCACCACCGGCTGGGATCCCACAAAACCTCTGGATTCAATTTTCTTGCTCCGCACCGCCAACGCGATGGAAATCATCATCCCAGAATCATCCCAGATGATGAGAATTGAAGGGAGGTCAGAGCAAAGTGCTGTGCCTACGGCAAAGGAACCGCACCGCTGTTGCGAATGAAGCGGATACCTACGCGGAGTATGTTTGCTCTGGCCCCTTTCCTCTACCGGAAGTGCTGCGGCAAGCCTAGGCTGGGACAAAGCCTGTGGGTAAACTAAAGGTTAGGCTGGGTAGCCTATCGCCTGGCGGACTGTGTGCTCCTTAACTCGGTGTTCGCGGCACCTTTTTCTCCCTCAACTCCAACATACCTACGAGCGAGTCCATGAGCGAGACCCCCACTTCCCCAGCAGAAGCGTTCGCGGCACCAGAGCCGGTCATTGCCATCACCGGCCTGACCAAAACCTATCGCACAGGATTTTGGCTGAACAAGGTGGTCAGCCCCCTCAAAGATTTTTCTCTGACTGTGGCCCGCGGAGAAACCTTTGGGCTGCTGGGGCCCAACGGGGCCGGGAAAACCACCACCATCAAATGCCTACTGGGCATTGTGGAGCCCACCCGCGGCAGCGGCACTTTGCTGGGCAAACCCCTGGGGGATCGCTCCATCAAGCAACAGGTGGGATATTTGCCGGAGAACCCCTATTTTTACGATTACTTGACGGCATGGGAGTTTCTCCAGTTTGCCGGCAAGGTGTTTGGTCTGCCCAATAGCCTGTTGAAGGAGCGGATCCCGCAACTGCTGGAGCTGGTGGGGCTTTCTATAGATACGGCCCGCAAAAAACAACTGCGCACCTACTCCAAGGGCATGCTGCAGCGCACTGGCATGGCCCAAGCGCTGATCAACGACCCAGAGCTGGTTTTTCTGGATGAGCCGATGTCGGGACTGGATCCCATGGGCCGCTATCAAATGCGCGAGATCATTCTGTCCCTCAAGCAGCAGGGCAAAACGGTGTTTTTCAACAGCCATATCCTGGCGGATGTGGAAGTTATCTGCAACCGAGTCGGCCTGATCATCGGCGGCAAATTGGTGCATCAGGGAACTTTGGATGACTTGCTGGGAGAGAGCAAAAGCTATCGGGTACAGGGGCACGGTGGCGCCGTCGAACAGTTCCGCGACCGCCTAGAGCACTTCTCGATTCAGGGATCCCATTGGTCGGGGGAATGGAGTGGATCCCTACCGGAGTTGCTGGCCCTTTTGAACCAAGCGGGGGCACTGGTCACCGACTTGCATTGGCAACGGCAATCCCTAGAAGAATTCTTTGTGGAGCAAGTGCGGGCCATTGAAGGGGATCATCCGGTCTCTGCCTAGGCTGGCCGTTCGCACTGGTGCTATGGAGAACCCCGAGAGCAGGACGGAGTTCTGCCCTGAGTATTTCCCAGTAGGGGACTCTGTGCTCCGCACCGCTAATCGGCGGCAATAACAGCCCGGTAGTAGCCTTCCAACTGTTGGGTGGCTGCCGACCAGCTCCAGCGTTCTGCCTCTTGGCGGGCTTGCTGTCGGAAGAGCTGTCGCTGCCCGACGCTGCTCAGGAGTTGCTGGGTAACCTGGACAAAGTCGCTATCCGAATTGGGATCGAACAGAAAGCCATTGCGCCCACTGTCCACCACATCGGTAATGCCGCCGCAGCGGGGGGCGATCACCGGACAACCGGCAGCCATGGCTTCCAACAGAACCAGCCCCAAGGTCTCGGTGCGGGAGGGGAACACGAACAAATCCGCCGAAGCAAAGGCCGCTGCCAGAGACTCTCCCTGTAGGTAGCCCGTAAACACCACATCGTGGCCGGCAAAATGTTGCTCCAGGGATCCCCGCTCTGGCCCATCCCCCACAATAGCTAGGCGCGCCTGCGGGATCCGCTCTAGCAACACCCGGATCCGCCCTACTTCCTTCTCAGCCGAAAGCCGTCCCACGTAGAGCAAAAGAGGCCGTTCCGGTTGCCCCGCCGTGAGCCGAGCCCGCATCTCTGGACTGGCCGCCTGGGGATGAAACAACTCCGTATCCACTCCCCGCTGCCACAGCTGCACCCGCTCAATGCCGTGGGCGCTCAGCTCCTGCATCATGGCCGTCGAGGTGCAAAGATTGACCCGCGCCAAATTGTGCCCCAGCTTCAGGAGATTCCACAAAACCCCTTCCAGAAAGCCCAGCCCATAATGCTGCAGATACTTCGGCAGATGGGTATGGTAGGACGCCACCAGCGGGATCCCCATCGTCTGGCTGTAGTAGAGGCCCCCCAATCCCAAAACCGCCGGGTTCACCACGTGGATCACATCCGGTCGGAAACGGCTGAGCAACTTACCGATGGCCGGGCCGGGGGCGGCCAGCTTCAACTCTGGATACAAAGGCAGTGGCATCCCCGGGATCCCGTAAACCCGTGCCCGTGCAAACCGCCGCGGGGCTCCCCGGGGCGCGACGATGAGCACCGAGTTACCACGAGCGGTTAGGTGACGCACCGTGTGGCAGAGGCGGGTAACGATGCCATCCACCTTGGGCAGAAACGTCTCCGTAAACAGGGCTATGCGCATCAGGGATCCCAAGCCTACTGTTATTGCTCCGCAACGCTGCTGCGACCGCGCTACTCGGACGGAGCCCTTAAAGACTCTAGAATGAGTGTTGCACAAAACGGCAACGCTGCTACGACCTCCGTCAGCAGACTCAAGTACCTCATTCCACCGGTGCAGAGTAGGGCATCGGCTCAGGTTCGGTGAAAGTCTGCACCTGGCTTTGGCCCAGCGTGTCTGCGGCGGTTTTGCTGATCAACAGTAGGGTCGCCGCCAGGGCCAGCCCAATAACATCCCGCCACATGCTCCACTCCTCAGCTCCTCACTCCTCTTGCCCATTACTGTAGCGGCGGTTTTCTCGACTGGGCAGTGATGGAGGACGGATTTTTGCGTGACACAAATCACTGCCAAAATTGCGGCTTTGCCCCCCGCCGGTTAGTCTCGGAACGTCAGTTGCAAGCTGGTTATCAGCAGCACCAAAGAAGATACCGCCATCACCCCTCCCCAAAACCAGTAGGGCAAGAACAAGTTTTGGGCAATTTGGCTGGAATCGGAGTGGATCACCTGCCCATTGATCACGGCAGAGGCCGTAAACAAGTAGTCGAGCTGGTGGTAGGTGCTCACACAGGCCTGCACCCCCAAAAATTGTGCAGCGAAGCCCCGCAGCCAGGGGGAGGCCCAGCGAGCTACCGTCAGGATCCCCAAACCCATACCCAAGAGGAACAGGAGGCCAAAGGGAGAGCGAACCCAGAGCAGCGTCGATAGCAACAGCAGGGATCCCAGAAGTACCAGCCCCAACCGAGTTGTGCTGTGGCGGCGGGAGGCAAGGATGAACAGGGCCCCAGCCAGCGGCGGCCCCATCGGCCCAGCAGCGGCCACCAAAGCTTGCCCCACCCGTCCCAAAAACAGCTCGCCACTGTGAATGGCCAGCCCCGAGCCGTCGGGATAGATCTCCAGACGATGAAACTCCCCACCCAACAGCACTGCCATCAGACCATGGCCCATCTCGTGAAACCAGGTGGCCAACAAGGTAAAGGGGTAGAGGATGTAGTTACCCCAGGGAAACCGCCAGAGCAAGACCGTCAGACCTGCAGCAACCACCAGCCAAACCAAGCTGTGCCGGTTAGGTCTTCCAGAAGGGGGAGAAGGCAGCTCAAACTGAGTCATCATCAGCAGGTGGATGGAGAAAAGGCCTAAGATGGCCCATCGCCCCAGACGACTGCCGGCGGGAAAAAGTTCCACATAGGCCAAGAAAATAGCCAGGCCAACTCCCCTGCTGGGAGAGGGGCTAGGTAGGCTGAAAAAGACTCTGAGGGATCCCTGGCGATGGCCACCTTCCTGCGGGATTGGAGCTATCAATTTCCTTGGCTTTACCGCAGCATCAGTCGCGGGGCTGCCCTGGCAGTGGGCGGATATGAGCGGTTGCGGAGATTGCCCATGCAAGGGATCCAGATTCATCCCCAGGAGCGGGTGTTGGATCTCTGCTGTGGCCCAGCTGAAGTAACCCCACTGTTGGCGGAGCTGAGCCAGCAGGTGGTGGGCCTGGATGCTTCCCCCAAAGCTCTAGCGGCAGCCCGCAAACGCCTTCCCCAGGTGGAGTTTGTGGAGGCCTTTGCCCAAGATATGCCCTTTCCCAATGCCAGCTTTGATTGGGTGCATACCAGCTTGGCTCTGCACGAATTGTCCTTCGCAGATTTGGAGCAGGTGCTGCGGGAAGTGTGGCGGGTGCTCAAGCCGGGGGGAGGACTCTTGATCCTGGATCTGCATGCGCCTCGGCAACCCCTGATCTGGCCTGGTCTGGCCCTCTTTCTGGCCCTTTTTGAAACCGAGACCGCCTGGGAGCTACTCAAGCTGGACTTGCCCGAGCATTTGCAGCAGCAGGGTTGGCAATCCATCCGGCAGACCCTCCACGCTGGGGGAGCTCTGCAGGTTATCCAGGCGCGAAAGCCTGCCGCCTGAGCTGCACCCCTGAGAGCGGCAGTCAGCCCTGGTGCCAAAAGGGAGTGCCGATGACAGGCGTACTGGGCTGAGCTGTTTCCTGAGGGATCATGGCCCCGGCCAGGTAGGCTCGGCGGCCTGAGCGCACCGCTTCTGCAAAGGCCTCGGCCATGGCCACCGGATCCCGGGCCAAGGCCACCGCCGTGTTTAGCAGCACCCCGTCGAAGCCCCACTCCATCACCTGGCAGGCATGGGAGGGCAGGCCCAAGCCGGCATCCACGATCAGCGGCGCCTCGATCCGCTCCCGCAGCAGGCGCAAGTTGTAGGGGTTGAGGGGGCCTTTGCCGGTGCCGATGGGGGCCGCCCAGGGCATCACCACCTCACAGCCAGCATCCAAAAGCCGCTGGCAGAGCACCAGGTCGTCGGTGCTATAGGGCAGCACCTTAAAGCCGCGCCGGACCAGCTCAGCAGCAGCAGTGGGCAGTTGCACGGGATCCGGCTGCAGCGTGTAGTCATCCCCGATCAACTCCAGCTTGATCCAGTCGGTGCCGAACACCTCCCGCGCCATCTCCGCCGTTGTGATCACCTCCTGCACGCTGTGGCAGCCGGCGGTGTTGGGCAGAACTGGGATCCCCATCTTCTGCAACAGAGCCCAGAACCTCTGGGAAGTTTCTGGCCCCAGTGCCCCTTGCCGCCGCAGAGAAACCGTCAACAAACAGGGCTGCGCGCGCGCCACCGCCTGCTCCAAAATGGCCGGCGAAGGGTAGCGAGCCGTACCCAACATCAGACGGCTGGGCAACGGTTGGCCATAGAGCACCAAAGGATCCTCATCGGCCAGAGTTGAGGGAGAGCAATGGAGAAGGGTGGACATGGCTGAGGCAGATAGAAAAGCGGACTTGAGCGCTAGCCGCCGGCAACCGGAGCGACGATCTCCACCTGGTCGCCTTCTTGCAGACGAGTTTGCTCGTATTGGGCACGCGGCACAAACTTCAGATTAACCGCTACCGCGAAAGGGCCGCTGGCCCCCACCTGAGCCACTGCCTCGGCCAAAGTGGTGCCTTCCGGCAAATCGTAAGGCTTTTGGTTGATCAAGACACGCATGGCAATGGGAACTCACCGGAAAGAGGGGCAGCCTGCACCTGAAAGGGGATCCCAAGCTGCTGAGCCAAGCGACAACTGCCCTGGTGGAGATACTCCAAGACAGCATCGTGGATGGCCGGGGAGATCAGAAAGCCATGGCGATAGAGGCCGTTGATCTGCAACAGGCGAGGTGAGCGCTCCACCACGGCTGGCAAATGGTCTGCCAAGGTGGGACGACATTGGCTGCCCAATTCCAGGATACGCGCTTCTGCAAAGGCAGGATGTACGGCGTAGGCGGCGCTGAGCAACTCCAAAGCCGAGCGAACGCTCACCGGCGAGCGATCCTCAGATTCGATTTCAGTGGCCCCCACTACGAACAGGTGTCCCGGCTTGGGAGCGATGTAGATCGGATAGCGAGGGTGCAACAGCCGGGTTGGGCGCCGCAAAGAGACTTCTGGGGCATACAGGCGCACCACCTCACCCCGAACTCCGCGCAGCAGTCTTGGCCCGCCCCATTCTTTTTGGGCCCCCAGGCCGCGGCAATCCAAAACCCAGCCTCCGGTTTGCTGCTGCCAAGCTTGGGCCTGCTCCAGATCCCAAGGGCAACCCCACTCCACTTCCACCTCGTGCTGCCGCAACTTGGCCAGCAGAGCCGACAACAGTTGGCGGTTGTCCAGTTGGCCCTCTTGGGGAAGATACAGGCCCTGCGCAAATCGCCCGGCTACCGACGGCTCCAGCTCGGCAATAGCCTGGGCATCCAGCGGCTGAGGGCGGGGGAGATGCGGGAGGTGTTCCCCCACAGCGGCCAGTAGCGCCGAGAAGCGCTTGGCTTCCCCGGCATCTTGGCGGTGCCAGAGGATCAAAGTGCCTTCTTGCTGAAAGAAAACCGGCTCTGGCAGGCTGGCCAGAAGGGCGGGCCAGCGGGAGAGGGCATAGTACCCCTGGGCCACCACACTGGCTTCGGCGACGGCGGACTCGGCCAAAGGAGCTAGCATAGCAGCGGCAAAATGGGCAGCGCTGCTCTCAACAGCAGCAGCAGGAGCCGCCTCCACAATGCGGACGGGATGCCCAACCTCGACAAGGCTGGCGGCCAACAAACGCCCCATCAGCCCAGCCCCGAGGACAAGGATGGGATCCCGCTGCGCTGCCCAAGGCAAAGTGATCCCTACTGCTGACGCAGCAGCGGATGGGCCCGTCAGGCTGGCTGCCGGATTTGTCAGAGAAGAGGAGGGTGGAAGGGTTAAAGTGCCCCGCACCACTGGCACGATGGATTCCATACTGGATCCCATGATAGGCTTTCCAGCTCGGCGATGAATCTGCTCCCACCTGTGCCTGCATTTGTTGATGGAGTGCTGGGCCAAGCTTCGCTGGAACGCCTTTTCACTTGGAGCTTTTTGTTTGATCTCGCTGTTGGTCTCCGGGATCCGTCTGGGGGTGCCGGTGTTGCTGGCGATGTTGGGGGAGGTGATCACGCAGTGTTCTGGCATTCTCAATTAAACCGGAATGAAACATTTCCCTCTAGCCCCCTTCTCCCCCTGAGAGAAGGAATGGGGGTGAGGGCAGTGGCGCGGAGCGTTTAGGGGGTGTCTCAATCTAGTTTGAAATGACTATAGTTCCCCTCTCCCTTGGTGGAAGAGGGGCTGGGGGCGAGGGGGGATCCCTTGGGCTGAGAAGCGCCAAGGGTGGAAGTCCGTCAGGCAGTGTAGTAGGCAGTGCCTTTATTGACGAAGTCCAGCGTATAGGCAGCCCGGTAGTTGATGGTTGGCTCAAATACGCCGGCCACCGTCATGCTGTCGAAGAAGTCTTGCCAGCGTTTGTCGGTCATGGCGCCAATGCCTTTTTCCAACGCATCGCCGGACAAGATGATGCCGTACTCCTGCAATTTCTCGAAGCTGTAGGCCAACTGGGCATCGGTCATCTCCGGGTTGTCCTGCTTGATCAAGCGATAGGCCGGACGGGGATCCTCCAAGAAGCTGTACCAGCCTTTGATAGAGGCATCCACGAATCGCTCCACCAAGTCGGGCTTGGTTTCCACCAGTTGGCGACGGGTTTCGATGGTGGTGGCATAGGGTTTGTAGCCCAAATCCGCCAGGAGGAAGACCACCGGCTCAAATCCCCCTTCCCGTTGGATGGCAAAAGGCTCGGATGTCAGATAGCCTTGCTGAGCTGAGCTGGGATCCGCCAAAAAGGGGCCGGGGTTGAAGTTGTAGGGACGAACCTGATCGTCGGTGAAGCCAAAGCGGGCCTTTAGGTAGGGCCAGTAGGTGGCAAGCCCCCCTTTCGAGACGAAAATGGGCCGGCCCTTGAGCTCTTCAAAGCGCTGGGTGCCGGGGTGGGTCATGATGATCTGCGGGTCTTTTTGAAAAATGGCCGCCACGCACACCAAGGGGATCCCTTCTCGCACAGCATTGATCACCCCTGTGCTTCCCCCCATGGCAAACTCGGCAGCTCCACCGGCCAAAACTTGGGTGATGTTGATGCCAGGGCCACCCATCTTGATGGTCACATCCAGGCCATGCTCGCGGTAGATGCCGGTCGCCACCGCCTGATAGAAGCCCCCATGTTCCGCCTGAGCATACCAGTTGGTAGCATAGGAAACGCGATCCAGGCCGGATCCCTGAGCCACGATCAGGGTGGGAGAGGGTTTGCGCTGAGCTTGGGCACCCCCTGCCGCCAACAGACCGCCCCCAAGGGCTGCGGCCCCCACCTTGAGAAGTTGACGGCGGCTCAGAGCCTTGGTGTTCGAGTCAGAGGGTTGAGACGAAGCCATAATCCATTCTCCCTAAGCTAATCCTTGCAAGGTGTGAGGGGGCTAAAGATGCAGGTACAGCCTATTGAGGGGCTACGGATACGGTTGTAAACCTACTTGTTCTAAACCTCATCGGAGTCAAGCCTCAGAAACACGATGTTTTGTATCCCTTAAGTTTTGTATCCCTTAATTTGTGAACAGGCTGTAACTTGCGACACCCCATTAAGCCAGAAACCCTTGGGCAGAGCGGTATCTCCGGCTACCGGCACTTGCAGACGAGAGCCGTTGGCGTTCGGTTCCATCGGCGGGAGGCCAAGCTGCCCTGGGGCCAGCACCTCAGTTCGCAAATGGCAAGAGGAACAAAACCCGAAACCAGCCTTGCCCTGGTCTATCCCAAACCTGTAGCCACCGAACATGACCGGCGCTCGAAGTAACCTGCAGATCTCATTCTGCCGCAATCTTGCTGGGTCAAAGAGCCCCACCCCTTGAGCATTTGCCGGAGCTGTTGGCAATTTATCCCCGGTCGGGATGGAGTTGCGGCCAATTGGAGAGCTTGCTTTCTAGAGCTTGCTTTCTGCTAAGGCAACCCGCTATGCTACCGCCCAGATTGAGGCATTCTCCCGTGGCAAGTCAGCAGCTTCGTGTTTATGTCCCCCCTCACCCGCTCATTAAGCACTGGCTAACCGTGGCTCGGGATGCGGAGACTCCCATGCCCCTGTTTCGCACGGCCATGTCGGAGCTGGGCCGCTGGCTAACCTATGAGGCGATGCGGGAGTGGATCCCCACCCAAACCGTTCAGGTGCAAACCCCTTTGGAACCCGTTGCCGCAGAGGTCATCGCGCCGGATACCCTGCTGGGCATTGTGCCTGTATTGCGGGCTGGCTTGGCGATGCTGGAAGGCTGTCAGGCTCTTTTGCCCCAGGCGCGGATCTTTCACATTGGCATGGTGCGGGATGAGGAAACGCTGCAGGCCAGTTGCTACCTCAATCGCCTTCCAGAGCGGATCCCTGAACAGATGCGCATTCTCATTCCCGAGCCGATGTTGGCCACCGGGGGCACGCTGCTCTGGGTTTTGGATGAGCTAAAAAAACGGGGGGCGGATCCCAGCTTGGTTAGAATTGTCAGCGCATTGGCAGCGCCCCCAGGGTTACAGCGGTTGGGATCCCACTACCCGATGGTGCAAATCTTCTGCGCCATGATTGACGAGCGGCTGAACGATCGAGGGTTCATTTTGCCCGGGCTGGGGGATGCAGGGGATCGTGCCTTTGGCACAGAAAACTAGCCACTGACCCACTCAATCTGTCTGTCTTCTCTGCTGCTGGTTTTTGAGCCAAGATCTTCGGCGACACACGCATTCTGTAGTGCTCAATCGAGCTTTTACCACTTCTGGCGCACGGATTGCCCATTCACCCAGATGCTGTGAGGGAGAGCATTTGGGGCTAATCCCCCTCAGGTTGGTCAAGCTATTGGATCATAGGTACTGTAGGACGCTTCAGCCGGTCGCGCTACTTGCAATTCTGACGGGGCCAGCGCCTTTCCCTTTCCTGCACCTATGCGACTTGTCCTTACCAGTTTGGATGGCAGCTTGCTGGATCTGGAGTCCAACAGCTATGGTGCTGCCCGACAAGCCTTGGCTGCCCTAGAGCGCCGCTCCATTCCCTTGGTGCTCTACAGCCTGCGCACCCGCGCTCAACTGGAACATGTGCGGCGGCAGTTGCGCCTGGAGCATCCGTTCATCTGTGAGGATGGCTCTGCCGTTTACGTTCCCGAGCATTACTTCCCGGCGGGCATCCTAGACGAGCAGTGGCAACACCGACCGCCCTACTACGTGTATGCTTTGGGTCTGCCCTATTCTCGCCTGCGCAGCATCCTGCAACAGGTGCGTCAAGAGTCCCACTTGGACTTGATCGGGTTTGGGGATTGGACTGCCTCTGAGCTGGCCGCTGCCACTGGGATCCCTTTGGAAGAGGCAGAGCGGGCGCAGCAGCGAGAGTACAGTGAGATTTTCAGCTATTCCGGGGATCCCGAAACCCTGCGGGAAGCTTTTGCCCAGCAAGAAGCCAACCTCACCCAACATCTGCTGCGGGTGCGTCAGCTCCACTTCTCCAGCCTGCCGCAATGGTATCTGACCGGATGGATACGGCCAACGATGGCCGCAGAACCCAATTTCTCGCCGGGGGAACAGGCGGTGCAGCGGCTGCTGGATTGCTACCAACGGCATCTGGGCCCTATCAAAGCTTTGGGCATTGGGTGTTCCCCGCCAGATGTGGCCTTTTTGCGGTGGACGGAGCAAAAAGTGGTGCTTCCCAGCCCCATTGCGGATAGCCTCTGGAGTGAGGCCCTGCCCCAATGGCAATTGGCTCAGCTCCCCGGCCCAGAGGGGTGGAATGAAGTGGTGTTGATGTGGTTGGAGGAAACAGATCATGGTGATGAATAAGCAGCAGAGCGGTTGTCAGGCTGTCCCCCTGGGCTTGAGAACGGCGGGATGCTTGCTGAGTTTGGCGATGGCCATGCCCGCCTACGCACAACCGCCCATGACCCTACTGACAGGAGAACCGACGGTCGCCCAACTGAAGGAAGACGGAGCCCGCTACCTGCAGATGGGCTTTCATACCTTGGCCATCAACGCCTACCGGAGCGCGATTGAACTGGAAGAAAAAACCTTGGTGCTGCCCAGCGAACGGGATCCCGATGTGCCTTTCAACCTCGGCTTGATCTACGCCCGTCAGGGCAAGCTGGCGGAGGCCCGCGCCGCCTTTCAACGCTCGGTGGAGGTGGATCCCAGTAGCTTTAAGGCCCGCTATCAACTGGCCTTGGTGGATCTCAAGCTGGGGAACCTGGTCGCTGCCAAAGAGCAGCTCACCCTCTTGGCCCATGCCGCCAGCAACCATCCCGAAACCCACAGCCATATTCAATCTTTACTGGCCACTCTGGAGTCTGTGCCCCTGCCCGGCCAACAAGGGAAAAACCCGGCTCGTCCTCCAGCCGTCGAGTCAGAAGCCGCCAAGCTCTTGCTCGAACCTCAGAAAACAGAAACAGCCGCCCTGCCAACTGCGACTGAAAAGAAAGGGCCAGAGGAAGAGAAACCCCTCTCGCTTCTGCAGCGGCTCCGCCAACAGGAGCGGGACTAGTTCTCTCTCGGCCCAGACTGACAACCCATGAAGGCATGTAGCTGGATGCCAGGGATCCCGTCACCGGGCCTTGGGCTAGGCTCGCCCCTTTTGGGGATCCGACTGAGAATCCTCGGGCTGGGGCCCTTTGGTGGTGAACACCGTGGTGAACATCATCAGCATGCCTCCCCCCAAGATCAGCAGGGCTAATCCGCCAAACATCCAATTCATCCAAGCTTGAACTTCCATGGGGGAGCTCTCCAGAATACGAGAATCCATTGGGCAGTTTTATCCTACATCTGGAGAAACGGTGCCCAGCAGCTACTGATTGGCTCGGTAAAGCAACCCCAGCCCTACGGCGGCACAGATCAAGTTGGGCAACCAAGCCGCCATTGCTGGCCCCAGCGTCCCAATTTGTCCCAGCGCCTGGGTGATGAACAGCAGCACATAGAAGGCAAAGATAATCAGCACACTGATGCCCAACCCCAAAGAGGAACCGGTGCGTTGCGGGCGCAATCCCAAAGGCACCCCAATCAGGGTGAACGCCAGACACGCAAAGGGAATGGCATACTTCTGGTTGAGGCTGACCTGTAGACGGCGCACCCGTTGCAGATCTCCAGAACTGGCGATCACCTCGATGTAATGCTTCAGCTCCCGAATGTTCATTTCCTCAGGGCTGCGAATCTCCTGAGCCAGCTCCAGCGGCGCGCGAGGCAGACGCAACTCCTGCCGGCTGAAGGTGGCAATGTTGCTGTAGGTGCCATCAGGAGAAACGATGTAGTTGGTGCCATCCTCAAACACCCAAAGATTCTCTTGGGGATCCCAGCGTCCCCGTTGGGCCAGCAGGATTTGGTTGAGCGCTTCGTTGGAAAAATCTAGGACGATAATGCCGCGCATTTGCTTCCCATCGAAGCTGCGGGCGTAGAACTGACGGGTTAGCCCTTGTCGCCGGGAAAAGGTGCCGTCCGGCTCAGGCATGAGGATCTCGCCAAATTCTTGGTAGAGGATATTCTCCCGCCGGAAGTCCGGATCCCGATTTAAAGCTCGATTCAAAGTCGTGGCCGCTTGGCGATTGCTCACCGGCACCACCAGCTCATTGAACAGAAACGTTAACGTCGTCACCAGCAAGCTGAGGACGAGGGCAGGCACCATGAGGCGGTAAAGGCTCACCCCGCATCCGCGCAAGGCCGTGATCTCGTTGTCGGCAGACAAGCGCCCATAGGCCAGCAACGTCGCCAGCAACATGGACATCGGGAACGTCAAAACGATGATCCCCGGCGCCCGCAACACAAACACCTGTAACGCCGCCGAAAGCGACAGACCCGCTTCCACCACCAGGCGCACCAGCTCAAACAGGGATCCCACCGCCATCACCAAGGTTGTGAAAGCTCCCACCCCAAAGAGAAACGGCAGCAGCATCTCCGAGAGGACATAGCGATCCATCAGGCCCACCGCGCAAACGAGGGAGAGCCTGTGGTCAGGCCGCTCGCGGGAACGGGCAGGAGGGAGAGAATGAAGTTTCACGCAACCCGAGGAAGTAGTAGGCAGGACAGCCGAAGGCTGTTAACGACTCTAGACCGGAACACTGGGCAATGAAAGGCTATCGCCTTCCTTTCTCAACCTAACCCGCCTATGATCGACCCCAAGTAAGCTCAGGCATAGAATTGGGCCGGGTTTGTCTTGGGAAGACTTTCGACATGGTTTCCTCCTCTTCCCCCTCCTGCAATCTTAGGAGTTTGCTGGAGCGGCTCCTGGAGCTGCGGCAGCAGGTTGTAGAGGGATCCCAGAAATACTTGGCCGCTTGGGGCTGCCTTACGAGCCCTCCTGCGGCCATCCACAACCTGGCGCGCTACCTGGCGCTGCGCCAACAGGATCTGCGCAGCTTGCAACTGGAGCTAGCGGCTGCGGGGCTGTCCTCGCTGGGGCGCTGTGAGTCGCGGGTTCTGGAGAGCCTGGATGCGGTGATTGCTATTTTGGCAGCCACCCAGGGTTTGACCCATACGGCACCCAGCTATGAAGAGTTTTACGCCGGGGATACGGCACTAGAGCAGCACGCCGAGGCGCTGTTTGGCCCTCCTTCTCCCCATCGCCGCGCGCGCATCATGGTGACCCTGCCCAGCGAAGCCGCCGAGCAGCCGGAGCTGTTGCTGCAGTTGTTGGAGCGGGGCATGAACGTGGCCCGCATCAACTGCGCCCACGACGAGCCCTCGGTGTGGGAGAAAATGGTGGCCCACTTGCGCCAGGCCGAAGCCCAGACCCAACGGCGTTGCAAGATTTTGCTGGACCTGGCTGGCCCCAAGATCCGCACCGGCCCAGTGGCCATGCCCCCCGGCAAAACCAAGGTGTACCGCGGGGATCGCATCCTGCTCACCGCGAAGGTTCCTGAGGCCAGCGCCGATATCTCCTGCCAGGTGACCTGCAGCCTGCCGGAGGTTTTGGCGCACCTGCAAGTGGGGGCAACCGTTTGGATCGACGACGGCAAAATCGGCGCCCGCGTGGTAAGGATCGAGCCGGCAGGCGTGGTGCTGGAGGTGGACAAAGTTGCCCCTCAGGGCAAGAAGTTGCGAGCAGAAAAAGGCCTCAATTTTCCTGACAGTCAGCTCCAGATCCGTTCCCTTACCGACAAAGACTGCCAAGACCTGGACTTTGTGGTGCGGCATGCCGACTTGGTGGGCTATTCCTTCGTCCAGCAGCCCGCGGACTTGCAGTTGCTGGTTTCTGAGCTGGAGCGGCGGCAGGCTCGCCCCGATCTGGGCTTGATCCTCAAGATGGAAACGCAGCGGGCGGTGAAAAACCTGCCGGCCTTGATCGCGACCGTTGCCGGCTGCCGGCCCCTGGGGGTGATGATTGCCCGTGGCGACCTCGCCGTGGAGATCGGTTGGCTGCGCTTGGGCGAGATCCAGGAGGAACTGCTGTGGATCTGCGAGGCAGCCCAGGTGCCGGTGGTCTGGGCTACCCAGGTGCTGGATCAGCTCACCAAGGAGGGCTTGCCCTCGCGGCCTGAGCTTTCCGATGCGGTGATGTCTGCCCGCGCCGAATGTGTGATGCTCAACAAGGGCCCCTACCTGCTGGAGGCGGTTGCCCTCCTGGACGAGCTGCTGGCTCGGATGCAGACCCACCAGCACAAGAAAAGCCAACGCCTGCGAGCTCTGTACTCCTGGAGGTGACCTGGAGCTGCCCTAGAGACGGAACTTCTCCCCCAGGTAATACTTGCGCACCAAGGGATCCGCCGCCAGCTCCGCCGCCGTGCCCTTGGCCAAAATGGCCCCGTCGTTGAGGATATAGGCCCGGTCGGTGATCTCCAGCGTCTCCCGCACATTGTGGTCAGTAATCAAAACACCGATGCCCCGCTGCTTGAGCTTGGCCACCACCTCCTGAATATCCGCCACCGCGATGGGATCCACCCCCGCAAAGGGCTCATCCAGCAGCAGAAATTTCGGCCCGTGGATCCCAGCGGCCAAGGCACGGGCGATCTCCGCTCGGCGACGCTCCCCCCCCGATACCTGCAGGCCCAGGCTGCGGGCCACGTGGGCGATGCGAAACTCCTCCAGCAGTTGGTTGAGCCGCTGCTGCCAGAGGCGGCGAGGCACCCCCGTTTGCTCCATGATCAGCAGCAGGTTGTCTTGGATGCTGAGGCGACGAAAAATACTCGGCTCCTGGGCCAGGTAGCCGATCCCCAATTGAGCCCGGCGATGCATGGGCAGGTGGGTGATGTCTTGGTCATCCAACCAGACATGGCCGCGGTTGGGCTGGATCAGGCCAGTCATGATGTAGAACGTGGTGGTTTTCCCCGCCCCATTGGGGCCCAGGAGCCCCACGATTTCCCCCTGCTGAATGTTCAGGCTAACGTCGCTCACCACCTCACGGCGGCCATAGCGCTTACAGATGTTTTCTAAGTAGATCTGCATAGGGCCGGCACAGGGCTGCTGATCAATGCTTACTGATTCTGTAGGGCTGATTCTCTCCAACCGACAGGGATCCCGGCTGCCGCAGCGCACAGGCTACTTCCTCAAAGATGCCCCAAACCCCGCCCACAATCCAGGGGAGTGTAGGCAAAGTGGATCCCTCTCAAGCCAACTGGAGGGATCCTTAATGGGGTTCTCATATAGCTCACGGCAACTGCTCGCCCCCCTCAAAATGGGATCATTTCACTAGGGGATCCCTGGCCTTCCCATGCTTCGCTGCCCAGCTTGCTACTGGCTCAACTCCAACTCCGATTATCGCTGTCGTCGCTGTGGGCACTTTTTGCGCCATCGCCCGCTTCCTGTTGCCGAGAAACTCAACCCAAGAAGGCCAACAACCAGCCCTGCCGGCTGGCGGGAAATCCGCTGGGATCGCGTCCTGACTTCCTCGGCAATACTCGGGGTTTTGGTGGGGTTGGGGCAACTGTCTTGGCATTGGGTGCAGCTGCTGCTCAAAGATCCACCCCTTCCCAGTGTTGGCAACGGCCCGGCAGCTTCGGGACGATAGGACTCCAAACGTCATCCCGCCCTGAGAGAGCCTGCTATCAGGTGGGCCAGACAGACCTGCGGAGTGGCCGAAGCCAGAAGATGCCACTATCATGTGACCAGCGCAGAACCATCCCCCTCTGCTGTGTCCCTTCACGTAAACCTTCAAAATTGTGAGGCTTGGTAACCATGAACCTCAATCTCAAAGTTCCCGCCATTTGGGCACTACTGGCCACGGCAGCCTTGGCTTCCTCTGCCGCAGCCACAACCTACAACTCTTGTTTTATGCGCTACCTCATGGCTTCCCGCACCTGTCCCAACTGCCGCCTGGGATCCATTGAGCTGAGCAATCTGGATTTGGCGGAGGCCAATTTCAGCGGTTCCGATCTCATCGAGGCCAATCTGGAGCGCACCATCTTGACGGGCGCCGATCTCAGCCAGTCTTACCTGGTGGGGGCCAATTTGCGGCGGGCTCAATTGGGGGGAGCCAACCTGAGTGGCGCTTACCTGGAGGGGGCAGACTTGCGGGGGGCCAACCTGCGGGGGGCCGATCTCTCTTCTGCATCCCTGTACGGCGCCGACTTGCGGGGGGCCGATCTACGCGACGCCAACCTGGTTGGGGCTGACCTGCGCTTTGCTCGCACCTGGGGCGCACGCCTGCAGGGTGCCGTTCGGGAATAGTGCCAAAGGCCGAAGCCAGCTTCCCCTCTCCCTCTCTGGGAGAGGGACTAATGAATAACGCGTACTAATTGCGTAATGCGGATGGCGAGACTCGAACTCGCAAGGCAAAGCCACACGCCCCTCAAACGTGCGCGTATACCAATTCCGCCACATCCGCTTCCGAGCCTAACCATCATAGCGACAGAGGGGTGGAGTTGTTAAGGGCATTGGCCATTTTGCAGCTATGGCTTGTCCTGCCTCGGCAAAGTTAAGGCAACTCCACCGACGTGGGCTTGGAAGCGTGGGGCAGTCCCCACCCCAACTTCTCTCGCATAACCCGGAAAAATTCCGGTCGGCGCAGGCGCATCAAATCTGTCCAATAGGGGGCACGTACCACCCGAATCTGGTCTTCCGGCATGATGTAGCAGCCGGCATTTCCATCTACCACCAAAACCAGTGGCTGAGGGGTAACGGGGCTAATCCATACCTCCTCCGAATCGGGGAAGACCAAGGCCCGCGACGCCATGGAATGGGGGCAGATGGGAATCAGCTGCAAAACCGGCACCCCCGGTGTGATCACCGGCCCACCCGCCGAGAGGGCATAGGCCGTCGAGCCGGTGGGAGTAGCCAAGATGACTCCGTCGGCAGCCACATCCAGAGGTGAGTGATCCCCGATGGTGATCTCGAAGTGGCACATGCTGGTCAAAGGCTCGCGGTGCAGCACCATCTCGTTTAAGCTCAAGACCTCCCAGCGCAATTCTTGCCCTCGGTAGGCTTGCACCAGCAACATGCTGCGGCGATCCAGGGTGTATTCCCCGGCAATGGCGGCACTGGCTGCCTCTTCTAGGTGAGGAAGGTAGGTCTCCGTCAGAAAGCCCAGATGGCCCGTATTCACCGCCAACAAGGGGATCCCTTTGGGGGCCAGTTGCCGTGCTGCTGCCAAGACGGTGCCATCTCCCCCCAACACCACCGCAAACTTCATGGTTTGATCAAATCCAGCCGGGGCCAGGCTATCTACTTTGGTCAGGCAGATGGGGCTGTCGGGCTTGGCATAACCGAGGATACCGCCCCAGTTGGGGGCCACACAGACTTCCCAGCCCTGCTCCTGAAACCAGCGGGCTAGGGTTTCGCTGCTGCGTTTGGCGGCGGGTTTGGCGTCGTTGTAGAGGATCCCGGCTTTGGGCTTGGTCATGGGCAATGGGAAGGCAGAGGTGCCAAAACTCTATCAGTTCTGCAGGCCCCTCTGCTGGCCAGGTGATCCATTCCACAATTTCTGCCAGCAGACTTCGCTGATACATTGACGCTGAACAAGACGGGTAGCTTGCATGGCGAGGCCATACACTGCTGCCCGGGGCTGCAGCGATTGCATCCTGCTCGTTGCCAATCGGCAGCTCAACCCTGGCAGGGCAAGAAGCTACGAGAAGCTACGAGGAAAAACGAGTGACGGCAGGTTGGAACGAGTACCTCAATCGACAGGGCGACCCCGGTACATCAGTCGGTACTTCACCTGCGGGGTCAAGTCTTTTTGCCCTGGATCCCCTTCCGCGGTGATGGGTTGTGGAGGGGCGGTGGGAGAGTGGGCGCTCGGCTGCGGGGGAGGGGTGGAAGAAGATGTACGGCTGACCTCCGCCGGCCATAAGCCCGCTTGCTTCAGAGCCCTGTGGAGCGCCTCCGTGTCAATAGGCAAAAACCACCTGGCAGCCTCGTAAATCCGTTCGAGGGAGTGGAGAAGGTCGCCGGCCTCCGCCAAGCCAGGGATCACATCTGCTGCCCCCTGGTAGATTGCCCAGCGCCGCTCTGCGGGCTCGATGTGGCGGCGGGGGTGATGAGTCAGGATAACAGGGATGTTGGGCAGCTTGCTTTGACACTCTCGACAAAAGGCATAGGGGTTAAACAGCCCCGTCGTCATGTCCACCACCATCAGATCCAAATCCAGAGGCTGACTTGCTGCCACCTCCAGCAGATCTTCACGTGGGGAAATCGGCACCACAGAGTGCCCCTGAGACTCCAGCCCCAACTGCCAGAGATGAGATTGCAAGGGCTGGCCCTGAGCTAGCAGTATGGTTTTTCTCACAGTGGATGGAGATATGCGAGTAGAAGGAAAGGCAAAGGCTTGCACCACTTAATAATCCGTCGTACGCCAGAATCTTGTGCGGGGCGCAATGTAGCATTCTTAGGGGAAGCAAATGGTAACCGGATATACAGATATACAAGTATTGCGGTTTAAGCCCGACGCTCCATACCCTTAAACCTGGATCCCCAGCAGCCGACAGCCCATTTCTGGGTGCGGCCTGTCCAATGGCCTCAATGTTTCTCCTGCTCAACCCAATCTGGGATCCCTTCTTTCTCGCTTTCCAATTCAGCTTGCAGGGCCTGCAACTCTTCTGGGGAGAGGGAGCGGAGCCTCTCTTGAATCTGCTGGGTCTCGAAGCTGGCCCATTGAGCCTTCAGGGTCATTTCCCCACGCAGCACCCGCTTCAGGTAGCCAAAAGTCCACCCCAAGCAGGCCAATAGAAGCACCACGCTCGATATCTGCTGCGCGGCCCTCGTATCCAAGCCCGCCCAAAGCAGCAGGCCATAGAGGATCCCTCCCCCCAACAGCAGGGCTAAGCCTATAGCAAGAACATCCAATCTGCGCATGGCTCAGTGAACCGACAAACGGCTGACCTTACAGCGACCGGGGCTTGGGCCGAAACGTCATGAAGGGAGCCAAGAGCACCATGCCGGGAAAGAAAAACAAGACCAAGAAAAACATCAGCACCTTTTCCCAAGCACTGCCTGAAGTCCAGCGTTTGTCCACGTACAGCAGAGACAACAGAGGCAGCACCAGCAGATAGAGAACAGCCAAACCGGCATAAGTTAACCCGATCAACGATGGAGTAGAAGCCATGTCGAGTGCGTCCTGCAGCTATTTGACCTGTGTCCAACAAGTCTAACAGCATTGTTAACGGCATTGTGAAGAGATTTGTCGGCTGAAGGAAGTCGGTAACTCGGCCAACTGACTACAAACTGGTGCTGATCGCCCCAACGGGGCAGGTGGCAACACACTGTTCGCACATGACACAGCGGTTGCGAGAGAACTCCAGCTTCCAGTTGGGAGCAGAAATCTTCAAGGCCTCGGTTGGGCAAACTCCCGTACACAATCCACAGTCCACGCACAAGTCTGGGTCGATTTGAATTTCCTTGGCCCGTTCAGTCACCTCAATGCCCAAAGACTGTACCCATTCCAATCCTGCTTCCACCTGGTCGATATCCCCCGACAGCTCCACCACCAAAGTACCCACTTCGTTGGGGGCTACCCTGGCGCGCACGATATTGGCAGCCACATCGAAGTCTTTGGCCAACCGATAGGTGAGAGGCACATTCACCAAATGGCGGGGGAAAATGAGGGTGACTCGTTTGCGCACGGATCTTGAGTGTTTTGAGTGCAGCAACTTCCTTCAGTATGGCAGGCTTGTGAGGTTCAGTTTGGCCGTGAATGCAGCTCACTTCCACCCTCCACAGGACACCCAAGGCGAACCCCACAGCGGTAGGGCGGGGCTTTGAACCCAGTTTTTCGGTGAGCTCAGCTTCTTGGGAAGATCACCAGAGGCAGCGCGTGAGACAACGGCGCCATTATCAGCGTGCCCCTCTCACCAAAAGCTATCTGTGGAAGCCGACCCAGAGCCTGCCACAATAGGATGGAGAGCGTCCCCGATCCCTATGAACCCATCTTTTGCTCAGCCCCGTCTCAACTCAGAGCAGTACCGCCAGATGCTGGTGCGGGATGGCGAACGTCGCTTCCGCGAGTGGCACACTGCCTTCCTCAAGTATCAACAGCAGTTTTTGCAAGAGATGAAGCAACTGCGTCTCCAGGGTTCCTTGCATCGCTGAATGGTTAATGCCCACCGTCCCCACCTTGCACCCGCTGCCAGTCTTCTCCAAGCCCGATCCCTCCCCAAGGCCTACGGCCTGCCAAGGCGAACGGCAAGAAACCTTGGAATTGCTGGAGTGGCCCCGCCTTTGTCAGCACTTGGCCACCTTTGCGGCCACACCCTTGGGCCGCCGCGCCTGCTTGGAGCTGGATCCCTGGCAGAGCCGCGCCGACAGCGAAGCCTACCTTGAGCAGACGGAAGAGGCGATCCGCCTCGATCGCACACAGGCCGGGGGACTTTCTATGGCAGGGATCCACAACTTGCTGCCGGCTTTGGAACGGGCCGAACGGGGGGGGATCCTGAGCGGGGAAGAGCTGGTGCAGATCGCTACAACTCTGGGGGCAGCCCGCCGCATCCGCCGCCTGATCGACGACCACGACCATCTGCCACGCTTGCAAACTTGGGTGAGCACCCTGCGCACCTACCCGGAGCTGGAGCAGGAGATCTTCCGCTGCCTGGAGGAACATGGCGAGGTGCGGGACAGCGCCAGCCCTACCCTTGCGGATCTGCGCCAGCAGCAGCGGCGGCAACGCAGCCAGATCCAAGAGCAGCTGCAACAATTGATGAGCCAGTATCCCCAGGCGCTGCAGGATACCCTGATTGGCCAGCGGCAGGGGCGGTTTGTCCTGATGGTCAAGGCCACCCATCGGGATCTCATCCGCGGCATTGTGCATGACAGCTCTGCCAGTGGGGCCACCCTCTATGTGGAGCCCTACGCCGTGGTGGAACTGGGCAACCGCTGGCGAGAAACCCAAGTTCAGATTCAGGCGGAGGAAGAGCGGATCTTAGCCGCGCTCTCGGCTCAGGTGGCAGCCGTGGCCACCGATCTGGAGCATCTGCAGGGGGTGATGGTGGGGTTGGATGTGGCTCTGGCTCGGGGTCGCTACAGCCTCTGGCTGGAGGGCAATCGTCCCCAGTTTGTCTCGGCAGGATTGCGCCTGCGTCAGGCCAAGCACCCCCTGCTGCTCTGGCAGTCCCGCGCCGCCGCCCCTTCGGAGGGTCAAGGCTCTGCCGTTGTCCCTATCGACTTCACCCTCGCGGACTCCATTCGTGTCGTGGTTATCACCGGCCCCAACACCGGCGGCAAAACCGTTGCCCTGAAAACCCTGGGCCTGCTGGTGCTCATGGCCAAGGCGGGGATCTTCCTGCCGGCTCAGGATCCGCCCCAGCTGCCTTGGTTCGACGGGGTTTACGCCGACATTGGGGACGAGCAGTCGCTGCAACAAAATCTCTCCACCTTTTCGGGGCACATCCGCCGCATCAGCCGCATCGTGCAGGCCCTGCAGTCTGCTCCGGAGCCGGCCCTTGTCCTGTTGGATGAGGTGGGGGCGGGCACGGATCCCACCGAAGGCGCTGCCCTGGCGGCTGGGCTATTGGAGTACCTCTCGGAAAGGGCACTGCTCACCCTGGCTACCACCCACTACGGCGAGCTAAAGGCCCTGAAATACCAACATCCCTGCTTTGAAAATGCCTCGGTGGAGTTCGACGAGGTCACCCTGGCCCCCACCTATCGCCTCTTGTGGGGGATCCCAGGCCGCTCCAACGCCTTGGCCATTGCCCAACGGCTGCAGTTGGATCCAGAGATTCTGCGGCGGGCCCAGCGGCACCTGCAAGGGGAAAGCCAGGTGGATAGGGTCATTGCCGGCCTGGAAGCGCAGCGGGCTCAATTGGAAGAGCGGGCGGCCCAGGTGGGATCCCTGCATCGAGAGCTGGAGAGCCTATATCAACAAATGCAACAGCGTAGCCGCCAAATCGCCGAGCGAGAAGCCCGGCTGGAGCAGAAGCAAAACCAAGAACTGCAAGCCCTGTTGGCTGCTGCCCGTCAGGAAGTGGCTGCCGCCATCCGCAGATTGCAGCAGGGAGAGGATCCCCAACGCATTACTGCCGAGCTGGCGCAAATCCAGCAGCGCTACTCTCCCCCACCGCCGCCCGTGGATATGGAGTTTGTGCCAGAGGTGGGAGATCGGGTGCGGCTGAGAGGCTTGGGTCAGACGGGGGAAGTGATCGCCATCGAAGGGGATGTGTATGTGGTGCGCAGCGGCATCCTCAAATTCACAGTGCCACGGGGGCAGTTGGATCCCATTGACGAACACCAGGCTAAGCAACGCCAACGCCCCAAAGCCCCACCTCCCTCCCCTGCAGCCACCGCTCCCCTGAACCTGCGCACCAGCCAGAACACCCTCGATCTGAGGGGGAAAACCGTTGCTGATGCTGAGGCCATTCTGGAACAGCACTTTGCCCAAGCTCCTCCCGGCCCGGTTTGGATCATCCACGGCCACGGCACAGGGCGCCTGAAAGCCGGCGTCCAGGCTTATCTCCAAAATCACCCGCGCGTTCAGCGTTTTTCAGCCGCTGATCCCGAAGACGGCGGTACTGGAGTGACCGTGGCTCATTTACAGTGAGGCTTGTACAGTGAGGCTTGCCAGTGCCAGAAGGGAGTAGGGGTGGTCGCGTTGGCATTCTCGAGTCGGAGACCGGACAAGTGCCGGGCAATGTCTCAAGCTTGACTGTGGAGCACTGCCGCTGCTGAGCTGACGGGCTGGGATCCCTTCTGTTGCCGCTGGCTTTGCCAGAGCCAGTAGCCCCGCACCAGTTGGCTATCCCCAATGAGCTTCAACATCACCGCCACCGTTGCACCTGTCCAACTGAGAGGCCCAAAGGCGGCGCCTGCTGCTGCCAACAGCGCCAACCCAGAAAGATTTAGCCCCAAGCCTTGCACCCACATCCACAAGACAGTCTCGCGCTCTGACATCTGTCAGCTCCTAGAGGAGAAATAGGATAGCCCTACTGTCCTGAATCTGAGCAGAGACGGGGATGGGGTTGAACCTTGGCACGGCTGCCCAAAGCTGCACACTTGGGGGGGGCGGTACTCCCTAGGGATTGGCTGCTTGACCCATCCACTCCTGCAATCGGGCCAGGGCCAGCCGCTTTTGGGCGGCAGAGCGTACCGTACCCTCCGTGAGCCGATTGAAGCCATGCACCAACCCCTTGCCCCCCAAAGCCACCAGCGTCACCCGATGGGTTTGGCCTGGCTCAAAACGCACCGCATTGCCGGAAGGAATGTTGAGGCGCATGCCAAAGCTGGCGGCGCGATCGAAAACCAGGGCTCGGTTCACCTCAAAAAAGTGAAAATGGGATCCCACCTGAATGGGCCGATCCCCTCGGTTGGTAACCTCCAGGGTCACGGTGGCCCGCCCGACGTTGGCCTGGATGGGATCCTCTGCCAGCAGCAGTTCCCCTGGGATTAGGGCTGGCTCCGCGTTGGCGCCAGGCGTGGTTTTGGATTTGCGGCCAGAGGGCATGGGGACAACCTCCTGAAGTTTTTCGGTCTTTGGAGCATCTGGGGGATCCCTAGCGAATGGGGTGGTGTAGGGTAACCAGCTTGGTTCCGTCGGGGAAAGTAGCCTCCACTTGAATTTCCGAGATCATCTCTGGGATCCCGGGCATCACGTCCTCGCGGGTCAGCCACGTCAGCCCCTCGCTCATCAATTGGGCGACTGTTTTCCCCTCCCGCGCCCCTTCCAAGACTGCTGCGCTCAAGTAGGCCACCGCCTCAGGGTAATTGAGTTTGAGGCCCCGCTGCCGCCGATCCCGAGCCAACTGGGCAGCCAGGTAGATCAACAACTTGTCTTTCTCCTGGGGGGATAAGTACATGGGACAACCTCAAAGATACAAAAGGATACAGGGGGGACAGCAGCAGGCCCAGTTGGCCTAGAGTTGACCGAACTCATGCGCAGAAATCCCCAGTCTTGGCGCAGCGGACTGTTGCTACGCAACAAGGTGGCTAGCCGTAGTTCATCTTCTACCACCTCTGGGCAAAAAAGGGGAGCCCAGGCTACAAGAGATTTCACTCTCTCCTGCACAAGCAGCAGTCTCAACCTCTTCCGACATCGGGTTTTGCAACTTCCTTCCTAGGCAACCCGCTATATAAAGAGTAACAATAGATGCATATAGATTAGAAGATGTAAAAGTCTGTCTGGATTCCTATCTCAGCTCTGAGTTGGTTTATCCTGGAGCAATTTACCGGCTCTGTATTAACAGTTTCCTTTGATAGGCGTTGACTGGGTTCTTTTGATCGGCTATGAAACTCGAACTGACTCCCCGCCAGCGGAAGATTCTCTGGGCGACAGTGCGTAGCTACATTGCTACAGCTGAACCTGTCGGTTCCAAAACCTTGGCCCAGTCCTACAACTTTGGGGTAAGCACGGCCACCATTCGCAACGACTTGGCCACCCTTGAGCAAGTGGGATTGCTGTTTCAGCCTCACACCTCCGCCGGACGGGTTCCTTCCGACTTTGGCTATCGGGTTTATGTCAACGATTTGTTGACCTCTGCCAACAGCGGTGGGATCCCTCACGATGCTCCTCAGCCGGATCCCCATCCCGCTCTGCAACAGTTGATGGATCAGCTTGGCCGTGAGCTGGGAGACGACCTAGACAGCCTCCTGCAAAGGGTAGCTCAGCTTTTGGCCCATCTGAGCGGTTGCATTGCTCTCATCACTCCTCCTCAGGGGCCGGTGGTAGCCATTCATCATGTGCAGTTGGTGTCGGTAGCGCCAGGGCGGGTGATGGTGTTGGTGGTAACCGACTCCTATCAAACCCATTCAGCTCTGGTCAGCCCCCCCGACTGGCCCAGCGACTCCCGAGAGGATTTGGAAGATGAATTGCAATTGCTCAGCAACTTTCTCACCCTGAAGCTGCGGGGCAAAACCTTTGCCGAGTTGCAGGATCTGAGCTGGCTGAAACTGGATGAAGAATTTCGTACCTACGGCCATTGGCTCCAGCAACTGCTGCGCTCGGTGGTGCAACGCTGTCTACAGCCCTCTCTGGGGCAGGTGTTCAGTGCCGGTATGGCCGAGTTGATGCGTCAGCCGGAGTTTTCCCAGGCCCGGCAGGTGCAGGCAGTGATGCAGTTGATCGAGGAGGGAGCCAAGCAACTTCAGGGGATGATTGGGCTCCATTTTGCCGATGGGGGTTTGCCCTCTCTGCCGAGCTCAACGGAGATGGATCAGGAGTCGGGACAGTCTGCCCGCAAGACCCCGGTGATCATCTACATTGGCAGCGAGAATCCACTGGAGTCTCTGCACCACTGTACGGTTATCGCCTCCACTTACCACCGTCGCTCAGCTCCTCTGGGTACGGTCACCTTGCTGGGGCCGACCCGAATGGCCTACGAGCGCAGCATTGCTGCTGTGCAGGCGGTGGCCTCTCATCTGACCCGAGCTCTTGCCTAAGGGATCCCATGAAGGCAGGCAGGGTCTGGGTTGCACCTGAGCAATAACAAGCTGTGGCCAGGCTCTCTCCTCTCCACCTGCGGGTACAGTGCGCCATTCGGCAGCGGCAACTTCTTCACCCTGGCCAGCGGCTGCTGGTGGCTTTTTCGGGCGGGCAAGATTCTTTTTGCCTGCTCCAAATCCTGCGGGATCTACAGCCTCGCTGGGGCTGGCAGATATTTGTTCTGCATTGTGATCACCGCTGGTCGGCAGATGAAACGGAGTGTGCCCGCTTTTTGCAGGGGTGGCTGCAGCAGCAGGGACTACCTCATGCTGTTGAGACTGCGGATCCCATCCGCCGAGATGAGGCAGGGGCCAGGGCTTGGCGCTACCAACAACTGGAGAAATGGGCCCGCACCTGGGACTGCAGCGCCGTGGTGATGGGGCATACGGCCAGCGACCGGGCCGAGACATTTTTATGGAACTTGCTGCGAGGGACAGGAGCCGCCGGGCTGAGCAGCCTAGATTGGCAGCGTCGCCTGGACGACCGGGATCCCACCTCTGCCCAGGTGGTGCGACCCCTGCTGGGTCTATACCGTTGGGAAACCGAACAATTTTGCCAGCAGCACCAATTGCCGGTCTGGCCGGATCGCAGCAACCAAGATCTGGCCCATGGCCGCAACCGTCTCCGCCTGGAGGTGATGCCCTACTTGAAGCAGCACTTTAATCCGCAACTGGAAGCGGCCCTGAATCGGGCTGCCACGCTGCTCCAAGCAGAACATGAGCTGGTGGTAGCCCAAGCAGCTCAGCTATGGCAGCAGGTGTATGAGCCCGCTTTGCCAGGGCTGCGACGGGATCCCTTGCGGGCTGCCCCCTTGGCTCTGCAGCGGCAGGTGATGTTTCAATTTTTGTCTTTGGTGCTGCCCCACCACCCCACCTTTGACCAGGTAGAAGCCGGGATCCAGCTCTTAAAAGCAGACCGAGGCAGCCGTAGCCCCGATTATCCAGGTGGGCACTGGCTGGAAGTGAAAGGGGATCACTTGGTTTGTTTCCATTAATTTTTCCATTAATTCCACTTCCCCGAAGGGAAGCAACCACTCGATCCGTCATCTCTCCCCTCTCCACCTTCCAGTTTCCATTAATTCCACTTCCCCGAAGGGAAGCGACTGGCCGGCATACTTGTTACCAGCTCCGGATAAACCACGTTTCCATTAATTCCACTTCCCCGAAGGGAAGCGACTGATTCATTAATAGTAAGTATCACCACTGATTGTGGCAATACTTGGATACGATTAGCATCTTATGGTAATAATACAGGCCCGAGTCCATTGGCTACAGCACCTGATATGACCACTGCATTTGTACCTACCCCATCACAATGGGCAACCAAGACAATAGATTTAAGCCCGTATGCTTCTCAAACCGCCGCCGGAATCAGATTCCAATTGCGAAGTGGATGGGGAAATGTTACTTATCTGGATGATATAAACATTAGTGCTGCAACCAATACACCACCAAGCGCTTCTTTTAATGTTTCATCAACTAACATCTGTGCAGGGCAAAGTATTACATTTACCAATACATCTACCAATGCTACTTCCTATAGCTGGTCCTTCCCCGGCGGAACTCCTTCAACAAGTACAGCTGCCAGTCCTACTGTAACATTTAATTCAGCGGGGACATATACTGTAACATTAACAGCTAGCAATTTAAACGGAACAAACACGGCAACAGCCAGTATTGTGGTGAATCCTTTGCCCACACCTACTATAAGTGGTGGCGGTACTATTTGTCAGGGAAGCTCTGTAAATCTTACTGCTTCTGGTGGTAATAGTTTTACTTGGAATACAGGTGCTAATACTGCTTCCATCAATGTAAGCCCTGCATCCACTACTACCTATACCGTTACAGCCACAGCTACTAACGGATGTACAGCAACTGCGACTGCATCGGTTACAGTACTTAACTGTTCTTCGGTGGATGAAGTGATGAATACCTCCAACTTTTTGGTGTATCCCAATCCGGCTACTGATATGATTACCATTGCTCTGCAATTGGCTTCTGCCGAACCGTTGAAAGGAGAACTGATAACAACACTGGGTCAGGTGTTGCAGCAATTTACCATTGCTCCATCTCAGCAGCAAATAACTTTGATCACAGACGGATTGTCTTCTGGAATTTATCTTCTTAGAATATCTGACGGAAAACAAGCGATAACACAACGCATCATGGTTGTAAAATAAATCAGAAAGCCCCGGTTACAGGGCTTTTTTGTTTGTGTTTTCTTACTAGGATTAAGCAATGATAGTCTTTGAAAATTCTTCGCAGAATGTGCGTATCTCATTTCGAACCATACGAAATGCATGCATAATTTCTTCTTCACTTCCGGTTGCTTTGTCAGGATCAGAAAAACTATGATGTATGCGAATGGAATTACCTGGTATGTACGGACAGTTTTCTCTGGCATGATCACATACCGTGATGATGTAATCAAAGGGTATGTTTAAGTATTCATTTACATGGTTGCTGGTATGATGACTGATATCAATTCCATCTTCCTTCATGATTTGTATGGCTCTCGGATTTACGCCATGTATCTCAATACCGGCACTGTAAATATGAGCTTTACCTTGTAACAGATTTTCTAAATAACCATGTACCATTTGACTACGGGAGCTATTACCTGTGCATAAAACCAAGATTTTTTTCATTTAATACCTCCAACTGTTAGCGATGGCTACCAACGATAACATGATGGGTACTTCTATGAGTACACCAACCACCGTGGCTAACGACGCACCTGAATTAAGACCAAAAAGTGATATGGCCACGGCAACTGCGAGTTCAAAAAAATTACTGGCACCAATCATCGCAGCCGGTGCACAAACCGGATGTGATAAACGGAGCAATTTTCCACCCAGCCAGGTTATAAAAAATATGAAGTAGGTTTGAATGGTCAGTGGTATGGCTATCAACAAAATGGTGTATGGATGATCCAGTATGTGTTCGCCCTGAAAGGCAAAGAGTAAAACCAGGGTTGAAAGCAATGCTAGTATGGAAACAGGACGAAGTGCCGGAAGAAATTTTTGTTCAAACCAATCCTTTCCTTCTCGTTGAAGCAATATCCGATTGGTCAGATAACCCGTAGTTAGCGGTATAACAACAAAAACAACCACCGAAGTAATCAGTACTTCATACGGTATCTGTATGTTGGTTACTCCCAGCAGCAATTTTACAATGGGTACAAATGCAACCGGCAGAATAAGATCGTTGACTGAAACTTGTATTAACGTATAATTGGCATCGCCTTTTACCAAATAACTCCACACAAACACCATGGCTGTGCAGGGTGCGGCACCCAGCAGAATGGCGCCTGCCAGGTACTGGTCTGCATCTTCCGGAGTGATCCAGGTAGCATACAGATTTTTAAAGAAAATCCATCCAAACAATGCCATGGTGAAAGGTTTGATCAGCCAGTTTACAGTAACTGTCAGCGCCAGCCCTTTCCAATTTTTTGAAACACCGCCTATCGATGAAAAATCAACCTGTACCATCATCGGGTAGATCATCATCCAAACCAACACCGCTACCGGAATGTTGATGGTATATATCTGCCAGCTTTCAAGCACCGAAACAGAATTCCCCAGTATTTTCCCAAGACCAATGCCTGCAGCAATGCATAGCGAGACCCAAACGGTAAGGTATTTTTCAAAAAACTTCATGGGTTGAAATTTAATTACAGCGTTTCCATTAATTCCACTTCCCCGAAGGGAAGCGACTCCCCCCCATTATAACCCTTGCCCAGAGGTCTTGTTTTCGGCTGCAATTTCCCCTTGTTTTTCTCCGCCGAGGGGCCTGAAACCCTTGCCCAGAGCGGGATCGACCGGGTCAACGGAAGAATCAGGGTTTGAGGTTTGTCGCCGACCCTGTCGCTAACCATGTTGGTGTAGAAATTAACATGGATCCTGGGGTCGCTGCCTGGATAGGTTGGGGGCTTGGGCCAGCCCTGGGCAATGGGGCTTGCTGGTGGCGTCCGTAGAACAGAGTCTATGAGAGAATCTCTCGGCCCAACCGTGGGAAAAGTGTCGAGCATGTTAAAAGTAGACGAAAATGAGATCTCGATAGGATGCCAGTTTGCCTATCGACTGTTGTCGCTATAGTGGCTGAACACCATGCTGGATCCCCTTTTGGAAGAGAAAATCCGTGAGCAAATCCGCACCCACAAGGTGCTCATCTACATGAAGGGCACCCCGGAAATGCCCCAATGTGGGTTTTCCTATGCCGCCGTTCGTGTGCTGGATAGTTTGGGCTTCCCCTACACGGCGATTAACGTACTTGAGGATCCTGAGATCCGCCAGGGGATTAAAGAGTTTTCCAACTGGCCTACTATCCCGCAGATTTATATTGATGGGGAGTTTGTGGGCGGTTGCGACATCATCCAAGAGATGCACGCCCGCAACGAGCTGCGTCCGCTGGTCGAGGCAGCCTTTGCTAAGGCCACGGCTCAATCTTAAGGGATCCCATCTCATCCAGAGGGGTTGCCATGCTTACCCCCGACTACCTTCGGCAGCACCTGATGGAGAAGCTGCAGGCTCTTCATGTGCAGGTGGAGGATGAGTCCCACCTTCACATCGGCCACGGGGGCGGGACAGGAGGGCACTACCGAGTTCAAGTAGTGTCGCCTTCGTTTGTCGGCAAAACGACCCTACAGCGACATCGCCTGGTGTATGCCGCTCTGGCGGAACACATGGGGCGGAGCATTCATGCTTTGGCCCTGCAAACTTACAGCCCTGAAGAGGTTTCTGCGCAAGGGATCCCTGAGCAGATCGGCTAGCATAGAGGGCAAAATCGCGGCCCCATCAGGGCAGAGGAGGGAGCATGGCAACTCTTTTGGCCACCTGGCTGATGTCAGCCTTGAGTGTAATGATCCTGGCTTGGCTTTTGCCCGGGATCCACGTCTCCGGGTTTGGCGGGGCTTTGGTGGCGGCTCTGGCCATTGGTCTGGTCAATGGTTTGGTTAGGCCGATTCTCCGGCTGATCACCCTGCCGATTACGGTTCTTACCCTGGGTTTGTTTTGGCTGATTTTGAACGGCATTTGTCTAGCCATTGCCGATAAGCTGGCCGGGAATGCTTTCAACATCGATAATTTCGGCTGGGCGTTTATCGGCGCAATTGTACTTTCCATCGTCAGCGGCTTGGTTCAGCAGGTTTTTGAGCAAGGTGCGCCGAACTGACTTCGTCCCCAGCCGTGAGAGGGCAGGGTTTGGTTCAAGATTGCAGGGGGTACGCTAGGGGAACGTCAACACTCAGCCCGACGATAACCAAAACCAACTTTAAGGGATCCCGATAAGCTTTACTCCATTGGCCCTGCCCGCTAAGTTTTTGCCGCAGAACCATAGGATTCTCCACAGATAGCCTGCACAAGATCTGCCAATGGCTAACATCAGCAGGATATTGCGAGCAGGCGTTTGATCTGTGGCTGCTTTATCTAAGCCTAGCAAATCGATAGGAAACCAGTAGGGGATCAAGTTGGTCGATCTGCAACTCAGGAGCTGGTTGGTATGAAGGCGTTGCTGCTCTATCCGCGTTTTCCTCAATCATTCTGGTCTTACAATCGCACCATTGAGATGGTGGGGCTAAAAGCGCTAATGCCACCTCTTGGCTTGATCACCGTTGCTGCTTTGCTGCCCCAACACTGGGAGATTCGCTTTGTGGATCGCAATGTAGCTGATGAAACAGAAGCCGATTGGCAGTGGTGCGATCTGGTGATCTTGTCAGCCATGTTGGTGCAGAAGCAGGATTTCCACGCCCTCATTCGCAAAGCGGTGCAGTTGGGCAAAAAAGTAGCGGTGGGCGGACCCTATCCAACTTCTGTGCCACAGGATGCCCTGGAATCTGGTGCTCACTATTTGGTTTTGGATGAAGGGGAAGTGACCATACCGGCCTTTGTCAAGGCTCTAGAAGCTGGGCAAGAGTCGGGCATTTTTCGGGCTGCGGAAAAACCGGATGTAACCCAAAGTCCTTTGCCAAGGTTTGATCTGCTGCGTATGGATCAATACTTCATGATGTCAGTCCAATTTTCGCGAGGTTGCCCCTTCAATTGTGAGTTTTGCGATATCATCTCTCTTTACGGACGCAAGCCAAGAACCAAAGAGCCAAGTCAAATGCTAGCTGAGCTACAGGCCCTCTATGACTTGGGCTGGCGGGGTTCGGTATTTGTAGTGGATGACAATTTTATCGGCAATCAGCGCAACGTCAAGCGATTTTTGCGAGAGCTGATCCCTTGGAGCCAGGAGCGCAATTACCCATTTACCTTTATGACAGAGGCTTCAGTCAACCTGGAGGAAGACGAAGAGCTGATGAGGTTGATGGTAGAAGCGGGGTTCTATGCTGTCTTTTTGGGCATTGAGACTCCAGACCAAGACAGCTTACAGATGACCCAAAAGCTCCAGAATACCCGCCACCCTTTGGTGGAGGCCTGTCGCAAGATCAACGAGGCCGGACTGCTGATCTACGCTGGGTTTATTCTGGGCTTTGATGGAGAGCGGCCAGGAGCAGGGGAGCGCATTCAGGCTTTTGTCGAGCAAACCGGTATTCCTCAGCCAATGCTGGGCATTTTACAGGCTTTGCCAAACACACAGCTCTGGAATCGCTTGAAGAAAGAGGAACGGTTGCTGGAAGGGATCGGCGTGACTGAGTTCGGCGATCAAAATACGCTGATGAATTTCATTCCCACCCGTTCTCTATCGGAGATTGCCCGAGAGTATCTGGAAAGTTTTTGGAAACTGTATGATCCTGCGCGATATTTATCTCGCTGCCTGCAACAGTGCCTGAATATCGGCATCAAAGATGGCCGACGGCAAATGATGAAGCTGCCCCTTCGCAAAGGGATCCACCTGCTTCTACAACTCATCTGGCGGCAAGGGATCCTTCATCCCGAAATCCGCGCCCAATTTTGGCGGCAGCTATGGACGATTTGGCGACAGAAACCGAGCCTGCTGAACCTATATTTGGGCCTCTGCGCTGCAGGAGAACACTTTTGGGAATATCGGGAATTGGCCCGCGCCCGGCTTACCCAGCAACTGGGATACGATCCTTTGCTGGCCAGCTCATCTTGACAGTATTTCTGGGGGAATGGTCTATCGATAGAGGATGCCCGGATGGGGCCTATGCGGCGACGACAGTTGGGGGCGATGGTGCTGGGATCCCTGTGGGCTGTTTGGGGAGGCTCTCGGCAGGCCCAAACGTCCGGGCGCGGAGATTGGCTGGCCGTGGAGCTGTTCAGCCGCTGGAGTGCGGATCCCTTGGCCGAGTTGGAGCTGATGGGCCCTTTTGTTTTAAATCAGCAGCCTTTTCCAACAGGCACCTGGAAGTTACAGGTGCGCCGCCAAGAGCTCCTTCTGACCGGGCCGGGACAGCCTCGTCGCTACCAGGGATCCCTTTGGCTACAGGGGGGAGCTCTGCGCTCCCTCGCAGGGGAGGAGCGTCGCTATCGGGGCTGGGTACAGATTCGTCCCAAGGGTTTAGGTCGCCTGCATCTGGTGAACTGGGTCAAGTTGGAAGACTATCTGCTGGCTTTGGTGCCCAGCGAAATGCCTGCCGATTGGCCAGCCGCCGCCTTGCAGGCGCAAGCCATCTTGGCCCGTACCTTGGCCGTTCCCCATCTGCACCCCGGCCCCAGAAGAGAATGGCCCTCTACCTCGATAAGGCTATTGCAGGATTCCACCGCCCACCAGTTCTATGGTGGCCTGGCCTATGAAACGGCGGCGACCACTGCTGCGGTGCAGGCAACCCGAGGGCAGATCCTAACCCATGCCGGCCAGCCGATAGAGGTTCTGTTTCACTCCACCTGCGGCGGTCACACCAGTGCCAACCAGGATATTTTTGCCCCACCCGCCCGCCCCTACCTACAAGGGGTGATCTGTGACGGGTGTCGCGCCTCTCCTTTCTATGGCCCTCACAGCGTCCGACTCAGCCGACGGGAGTTGGAGCCAGCCTTCGGCAACGGCGATCTGGAGATTGTGCAGTCGGATCCCTGGGGTCGCCCCCTGCGCATCCGCGTTGGATCCCAACTGTTGACTGGCCAAGAGTTTGTGCTGCGCCTTGGCCAAACCCTGGGTTGGGGGATCCTCCCCAGCAACCGCTTCACATGGGAACGTCTCCAGCCAAAGGCCGGCCAGCAGGAAGTGTACCTTTTCACCTATCGTGGGGCCGGCCATGGGGTGGGACTGTGTCAGTGGGGATCCCGTGGCTTGGCCGAGAAGGGCTACACGGCGCCGCAAATTCTCAATCACTACTTCCCCGGCACCCAGGTGATAACGTTGAGCTGAAGGCTGTTGGCCCCGACTCCAACTCTCATTTACTCCCGTGTCCCTTGCACACCCCCATCGTCGCCATCCTGCCTACTGCTACTGCAGTGAGCTGGAACACGCCCAGATTCCCAAGCGCCAGCAGCAGGATCCCTTGCCGTTTGCAGAAGCAATGGGTTGCATTGCCAATCAGGAAGCCGCCGTGGCCGCTGCTTGCGGCCCTTGGAGCAGTTGTTTCGTCAGCAAAGCTGCTACATAGCCGATCCCTGAGCCACCTTGAGCAGGCGACCTTGGGCCATCGCACCCCAAGAAGCTGACCTCAGGCGGGGGCTTTGGGGGTGATCTTCACAATGGTGGGACGGGATCCCACCTGGGCTGACCCATTCGCTTGCGGCTCTTTGGCCATCCCGCCGCCGGTGGAAGTTGTTTGTGCTTTACGCCGCTTCTGCGGCACAGCATCTCCAGCCGGCTGGGCTGTAGGGCTGCTGGAGGCAGCTTTGGCTTGGGCTTTACCTGCAGAAGCGGTCGAGCGGCTTTTCCCCTTGACCTCTGCAGAAGAGACTTCTTTTTCAGCCAGCACCTGCAGGGCCATTTCCAGGGTAACCGCTTCGGCAGGGATCCCTTTGGGCAAAGAGGCATTGACCTTGCCATGTTTGACATACAGCCCGTAGGGGCCGTCGTGCAGATTGACCGGCTCACCATCCTCAGGATGGGATCCCAGCTCCCGCAGCGGCTTGGCCGAGGCGCGCCCACGGCCTTTCTTGGGCTGGGCCAGCAGCTCCAGCGCCCGCTCCAGGCTGATGGTCAGCACATCCTCATCGGCGGGCAGAGAGCGAAAATCGCCATCGCAGACCACGTAGGGGCCGAAGCGGCCAATGCCGGCCTGCACTTTTTTCCCCGATTCCGGGTGTTCCCCCAAGGTGCGGGGCAAGCTCAGCAACCCCAAGGCAATCTCTGGCGTGACCTGATCCGGTTTCAGCCCTTTGGGCAGAGAGGTGCGCTTGGGTTTTTTGTTGTCCTCAGAAACTTCCCCCAACTGCACATAGGGGCCATAGGGGCCCTGCGGGATCACGTAGATGGGCTCTTGGGTTTCCGGGTGAAAGGCAATGGGCTTGGGGCCTTCCTGCTTCCGCTGGATCAGCTCCGCGATGTGTTCTGCGCTCAGATCGGCGGGGGGAATATCCTCCGGCAGGTTGGCGCGCACCTCTCCGGACTCGGTTTCGACCGCCACATAGGGGCCATAGGGGCCAATGCCGATCTTGACAGGCAGGTTCTCCAGATGGATGGAGCGGGCCAGGCCGGAATCAATTTCCAGCTCGCGGGCCTTTACCTGTCCCTCGAGACCCTGCTCGCCCAAGAAGAAATGGCGCAGATAGGGCAGCCACTCCGCCTGTCCAGAAGCAATGTCGTCCAGCGTTTGCTCCATCTCGGCAGTGAAGCGGGTATTCACCAGGTTGGGAAAGTATTTTTCCAGTAGCTCGGTGACTGCAAAAGCCGTGTAGGTGGGCACGAGGGCACTTCCCATCGGCCTGACGTAGCCACGGCTCATGATCGTATTCAAGATGGTGGCGTAGGTGCTGGGGCGGCCAATGCCCTCACTTTCCAACACCTTGACCAAGGAGGCTTCCGTATATCGGGCTGGAGGCTGGGTTTCGTGGGCAACGGGTTCCAGCTTCTGGCAGCGGAGGGGATCCCCCTGCCGCAACAGAGGCAGATGCACCTCCCGATCTTCCAAAGCCGCCTCTGGGTCGTCGGATCCCTCCACATAGGCGCGGAAAAAGCCGGGAAAATCGATGCGCTTGCCGCTGGCCCGGAACACCGCATCGTCTACGGCGATGAGTACGATGGTGTGGGTCTGCCGCGCCTCAGCCATTTGGCTGGCGACGGTGCGCTTCCAGATCAGGTCGTAGAGGGCCAGCTCCTGGCCGGAGAGGGGGGTTTGGCTGGGCAGACGAAACTCCGATCCAGCAGGACGAATGGCCTCGTGGGCTTCTTGCGCCCCTTTGGTTTTGGTGGTGTACTGACGGGGCTCGGGGCTGAGATATTCTCTGCCGTACATCGACTCCACGCAGGCGCGGGCAGCGCGGATGGCCTGCTCCGACAGGTGGACCGAATCGGTGCGCATGTAGGTGATGTAGCCCTCTTCGTAGAGCTTTTGGGCAATGCGCATCGTCTGCTGGGCCGACAGGTGCAGCTTGCGGTTGGCCTCCTGCTGCAGGGTGGAGGTGGTAAAGGGAGGGGCAGGTTTGCGGGTGGAGGGGCGCTCTTCCACAGAGCTGACGATCCAGGCTTTTCCCAGCAAGCGATCCCGCAGGGCCTCGGCCTGGGCCTGATCCAACAACACCACATCCCGCCCGGCAATGAGCTGGCCGGTGCTGGGATCGAAGTCTTGCCCATTGGCCAGGCGTTTGCCACCCAAGCTCACCAGCTCTGCTGGAAAGACAGCCTGCTGGCCGGCGACGGTCGTTTTGGGCTGCAGCTCTGCTTTGAGATCCCAGTAGGAGGCTTTTCTGAAGGCGCGCCGCTCCCGCTCTCGATCCACCAAAAGCTTGACCGCCACCGACTGCACCCGCCCTGCCGAGAGTTTGGGGGCAATTTTTTTCCACAGCAGCGGCGACAGGGTATAGCCCACCAGGCGATCCAAGATGCGGCGGGTCTCCTGGGCACGCACCAGTTGTTCATCCACCTCACGGCAGTTTTGCAGCGCCTCCTGAATGGCCTCGCGGGTAATCTCGTGGAACACCATGCGGCGGGTGGGCACTTTGGGTTGCAGCACCTGTTGCAAGTGCCAGCTAATGCTTTCCCCTTCGCGGTCTTCGTCGGTGGCCAGGATCAGCTCGTCCGCCTTCTTGAGCGCTTCCTTCAGCTCCTTGACCACCTTTCTTTTGTCCTTGGGGATGACGTAGAGGGGCTCGAAGTCGGCGTGGACATTGACCCCCAGGCGGCTCCACTCTTCTCCTTTCAATTCTTCTGGAATTTCAGATGCCGAATCGGGAAGATCCCGCACATGTCCCATCGAGGCCTGAACCTCATACCCCGCAGGCAAGAACCCACGGATGGTACGGGCTTTGGTGGGAGATTCGACAATGACCAGCTTAGGCATAATTGAGGTTGGCAGCAATCGGCTTAGGTTGTCGCATTTCCCGCCCCAAGGATTGGGCGGGCCAGCATACACTGCAAGAGGTGCTTAAGATAGACAGCCTACTTTTCTGGAGCGTAGCAAGTCTACCTGCGCTTGACCAGCCGTCATCGGCGATGATCCGAGCGGTCTGGCCCCATCTGGCTGCTTTGTAGGACGATGAAACTACACCATTTTTCCATTCGCACCGCCGATATCTTCCGCTCCATCGCTTTTTACGAGGGGCTGGGCTTTGCGGTGGAAGAACGCTTTACTGCCGGGATCACGCTGGCCTGCTGGATGCGCGGCCCCTGGGGGCGTTTGGAGCTGATGCAAGTGCCGCAGCCCCATCCTGCCCCGGATCCCTTTGGGGATCCCCACTATGTGGGCTACTATCACCCCGCTTTTGAGGTGGGCCCCGAATGGGGATCCCTGGCCAACTACCTAGAACATTTGCGAGCGCAAGTGCCCCTTACCCTGCTGCTGCCGCCCCAGCTCCAGCAAATTGGGGGCCAGGTCTATGAAGTGGCGTTCATCGCCGATCCCGATGGCCTGCCGATCGAGCTCATTCGTCCCCAGGGATCCTCAGGAGAGAGTCTGCCCCAACGCCCAGAGGACATTAACTAATAAATAGTTGGATAACTAGTTGATGGGTTAGAGGATCTAATTTGGGTGGGAGCGGTCGTTCCCCCTTGTCCAGATCCTGGAGAGCCAACCCTAAAGCTAAGCTAGTAGAGCTTCTGGGGAACTTGAGAGAAGGGTTTGTTGGCCGCTTGTCAGCTAGAAATCGCAGGAGCCCCGCACTGTACCCGTAGGGTCAGTGTCGGGAGGAATGCGGAAGTTATGATAGAACCATGACCCAAGTCCTGA
>NZ_JBSSCZ010000027.1:0-54845 GCF_054060215.1 Thermostichus sp. OS-CIW-30
GTGGATCGAACTGCACGGGCGGTCGGAAGCAGGAACCCGCCGAGACGACTGCGCAAGGAGCCATCCATGCGTAGCGTGGTAGGAATCTCCGGCCTAAAGGCCGGGGAGGATGTCAATTGCAGAGAGCGAGTACCTTTGCTCAACAGGGTTGAGATTTGTCAACTCTCCTATACAAACCTTCTCAATCCCTTTTTTCAACAACCTTGTAGTCGGTAGAGTGTAGGGCATCTTCTGGGAACAGGCGACGTCAGGATCCTTAGCCCTTAGCTGCCAGGTGATACCGGTCACCGCCCTGAAGCTCTTTTGGGTGCAAGCTGAGAGTAACTGTGGCCACTTCCCAGATCTAGGAGATCGTTTAACCATGCGCAACCTCTCTTCCATCTTGCTGTTCGGGATCCCTCTGGTGAGCCTCAGTTGGACAGGGATCCCGGTGGTGGCCCAATCCGCCAATCCAGCCCTCTGCCAGCAATTTCCCCAAGACATTCGCTGCACCCTCTCTGCCCCCAGACAGGTGGGACAAGCGCCGCAACCCACATCCCGTCCTCGGATTGCAGTCTTGGACTTTGATTTCAGCAGCCTCAGCAATCCCTACAGCTTCCGCGAGGCTTCTCGGGGGGTGAGCGACCTGTTGGTGGATCGGCTGGTGAGAGATGGCACCTTTTCCGTCATCGAGCGCTCGCGGCTGGACGCGATCTTGGCCGAGCAGAACCTGGGTCTATCCGGTCGACTGGATGCCAACACCGCTGCTCAGGTAGGCCGGATCCTGGGGGTCGATGCGGTGATCCTCGGCAGTGTGACCCAGTTTGATGTGTCTGTGCGCCGTTCTGGGGGTGGGGCACCGGTCTTAACTCCCTTCGGCAGCTTCCCGCTGGCGGTGGGCGCTGAGTCAGTGGATGCCGATGCCAACGTGCAGCTGAATGCCCGCTTGGTGAGCACCAGTACTGCCGAGATCTTGGCCGTGGTCGAGGGCAAAGGCAACGCCAGCCAGTCGGATAGCACGGTCACGGTTGCCGGCTTTGGCGGGGGATCCGCCACCAGCAACGAAGAGAAGCTGTTGGTATTGGCAAGCCAACAAGCGGTGGAGCAAATTGCCCAGCAGTTGGCCGGTTTTGCCGGGCGCTTGGCAGCTCAGCCTCGCTCTCTGCCAACGGTTGACGCCTTGGTGGCGGATGTCTACGGCAACCAGGTGATCCTGAACAAGGGCAGCCGCGATGGCTATCGGGTGGGATTGATTCTTTCTGTGGAGCGCGTCGTCCGCGAGGTGAAGGATCCGGCCACGGGGACAGTCTTGCGCAAATTGACTGAGCCAGCCGGACAGGTCCAACTGACGGAGGTGGATGACAGCTCCAGTGTGGGACGCATTCTCAGCGGGGCAGGCTTCAAGGTTGGGGATGTGGCCAAGCCTGTCCAATGAGCTTTCCCAAGCCCTATCCTCAGGATCCCTCGAGGGGAGCAAAGCCCTGCCGTTGCGTGTTTTCGGTTACGGTGCGCGGCTCTAAAAATTGCAGCAGGTAGTCGGGGCTGCCGGCTTTGGATCCCACGCCGGAGAGCTTGAAGCCGCCGAAGGGCTGCCGCTCCACCAACGCCCCGGTGATCTCGCGGTTGATGTAGAGGTTGCCGACGGCAAAGTCCTGGCGAGCCTGTTGAATGTGGGAAGGGGTGCGGCTGTAGAGACCGCCGGTGAGGGCGTAGGGGGTGGCATTGGCCATCTGCAGAGCAGAAGAAAAGTCCGGCGCTGAGATCACCGCCAAAACCGGGCCAAACAGCTCCCGCTGCGCCAGCTCTGACTGAGGATCCACCTGGCTGAACACAGTGGGGCCGACGAAGTAGCCTTTTTCCGGCACGGGCAGGCTGAGGTCGAGGCGGGCATCAGCCTTAGCCGATTGAATGGCCTGGTGCAGGCGAGCTTGGGCTTCTGCATCGATGATCGGGCCAACTTGGGTGCCGGGGTGGGCCGGATCCCCCACATTTAAAGAGCGCACCGCCTCGATGAGCCGACCCAAGAACAGGTCGTGAATGGACTGCAAAACGATTGCCCGCGAGCAGGCGGAGCATTTCTGGCCACTGTAGCCAAAGGCGGAGTTGACCACTCCTTTGACCGCCTGATCCAGGTCGGCGCTTTCGTCGATGAGGATGGCGTTTTTGCCCCCCATCTCGGCAATGACCCGTTTGATGTGGTGCTGGCCCGGCTGCAGTTGCGCGGCTTGGGCGAGGATTTGGCAGCCCACCGCCTGGGATCCGGTGAAGGCAATCAGGTGCACCCGCCAGTCTTGAACCAACAGGGGGCCAATGGCTTCGCCCACCCCCGGCAGGAATTGAAAAACACCCTCCGGGATCCCAGCTTCGGCAAGGGCCTTGAGGATAAAGCCCGCCAGCTTGGCCGCGATCAGCGAAGATTGCTCCGCCGGTTTGAGGAGCACGCAGTTTCCGGCCACCAAAGCCGCCGCTGTCATGCCACAGGGGATGGAGAGGGGGAAGTTCCAGGGGGCGATCACCACCGCCACACCGCGGGGCTGGTAGTGGTAATGGTTGGTTTCGCCGGGCAGGTTGCACTCCCGTCCCCGCTCCAGAGCCTCCATCTGTTGGGCGTAGTAGCGGCAAAAATCGATGGCCTCGGAAACTTCCCCATCGGCCTGGGCAATGGGCTTGCCCACCTCCAGCACCATCCAGGCAGCCAGCTCCGCCCGCTGGGCTTCGATTTGCTCCGCCACCCGCCGCAGGATCCCCGCCCTCACGGCAACGGGGGTGCGCCTCCAGCTGGGGAAGCTGGCTTGGGCCGCTGCCAAGGCTTGCTCCACCTGTTCCGGCTCGGTCAACCCAATTTCCGCCACCACCTGTTCAGGATCCGCAGGGTTGAGGGAGAGCATCGCTTGTCGAGTGGGGCGATATTCTCCGGCAATCCAGGGCTGAACCCTCTGACCCAGTTGAGGCCGGATCTCGTCCAATGCCTGAAAAAAGGGATCCCGCTGCTGGGGCTGGCTGAAATCGGTGTCGGGAGCGGCGGCAAACGAGAGAGAAGGAGCCTGGAAAACGGATCCCTCGTCCAAGACCGGCGGGGCCAACAGCTGCTCGGGGTTGTAGCCCTGAACGCTTTGCCGCAGGAAAGAGGTGTTGGCGGTGTTTTCCAGCAAACGCCGGATCAGGTAGGCCATACCCGGCAGCAGCTCCCCGTAGGGGCAGTACACCCGCACCCGCTGTCCCTTCTGCACCAAGGCCTTGGCCAGGGGATCGGCCATGCCATAGAGCACCTGCAGTTCAAAAGCAGACTGGGGCACCTCCAGGGCTTGGGCAATGGCGATGGCTTTGGCCTGAGAGCGCACATTGTGGCTGGCGATGGCGGCGTGGAGATGGGTGTGGTGCTCCAACAAAAGCTGGGTCATGCGCTCGAAGTTGGCGTCGGTAGCAGACTTGCTGTTGTAAACCGGCTGTGGCCAGTGCTTTTGCGCCGCCAGGATGGTCTCTTGATCCCAGTAGGCCCCCTTGACCAAGCGCACCGTCACCGGGGATCCCCGCTCTTTGGCCCAGGCGATCAGGTTTTGCAGATCGGTGTAGCTATCCCGCAGGTAGGCCTGCAGCGTCAGGCCAACGTCGGTGCGGCCTCGGAACTCCGGCTCCAGCAGCAGCTCCTGCAAAATGGCCAGGGTGAGGGATTTGTAGCGGTACTGCTCCATGTCGAAATGGATCCCGACTCCCAGAGCTTCTGCCCGGCGCAACAGGACGCGAATCCGTTCCCCCACTTTGGCTTTGGCCCCCAGGGGATCGATGGGATCGAACTGGGAATAGAAGGCTGTCAGCTTCACCGACACTTGCGGCACAGGCTGCGGTTGTGGCCAGGTTTTGACCATCTTTGCCAAATGCTCCATCACCTGCAGATAGCGATCCAGGTAGGATTGGGCTTCCGCTTCGGTGATGACGGCTTCCCCCAGCAAATCCAGGGTGAAAGCCATACCCTGCCGGTGCAAAGCTTCCAGAGTTTTGCTGACTTGTTGCAGGGTTTCTCCGGCAATGTAGCGACGGGCCAAGGCTTCCACGGCAGCGGTTAGGGTGGTGGCAGCCAACTGCCCTGGCAGGGAGTCGGGGTCTGCAAAGTTGAGCAGGCTTTTCAGCATTCCCGGCAATTCCACCGCCGGATCTGAAAGATACTCCTGCAAATGGCGGGCCACCTCAGCCTTGCTTTTCAAGCTGGGCAAGACATCGATCAAGCGGAACAACTGGGTGCGCAGGTGGGGGTTCTCCATCGCCCAGGCCAGCAGCTTGTCCTCCCAGCGCAGTTGATCTCGCCACTGGGCCAGCAGGGATCTCTTCTCTCCCGAAAGAGAGGCGAACAGAGATTGGGCGAGAGCTTGGGTTTGGGCCTCGTAGGCAGTAGGAGCAGCTTGGGCAACCATCTGATGCACCGGGGGGCGGGATCCCTACCATCCTGTCATGGAAAGGATGGAACCTGAGGCCGATTTTGGGAAGATAATGGCAGATGGGGCCACCGCAAATCCTCGAATAGCTACGCCGGGTATAAGCAGCTTTGCAGGAGAAACTTATGCAGGCTTTTGTTGCAGGGGCTACAGGAGAAACCGGACGCCGCATTGTCAAAGAGTTGGTGGGCCGCGGCATCCGAGTGCGGGCGCTGGTGCGCAGCCGCGAGCTGGCCGCTCGAGTTCTGCCCCCCGAAGCGGAAGTGGTGGTGGGGGATGTGCTGGATCCGGCCACGCTGGAGACGGGCATGGAAGGATGCACGGTGGTGTTCTGTGCCACTGGGGCCAGGCCCAGTTGGGATCCCTTTCAGCCCTACCGAGTGGATTATGAAGGCACCAAGAACCTGGTCGATGTGGCCAAAGCCAAAGGGATCCAACACTTTGTTTTGATTTCTTCTCTGTGCGTGTCTCAGTTGTTCCACCCCCTCAATTTGTTTTGGCTGATCCTAGTGTGGAAAAAACGGGCAGAAGAATACTTGCAAAAGAGCGGCCTCACCTACACCATCGTTCGACCGGGGGGCCTAAAAAACCAAGACAACGACGATGGCATTGTCCTATCCAAGGCGGATACCCTCTTTGACGGCAGCATCCCCCGCACGAAAGTAGCCCAAGTGGCCGTCGAAAGTTTATTCCAGCCCGCCGCCCAAAATCGCATCCTTGAGATCATCGCCAAGCCGGGTGTGCCCAACCGCGACTGGAGCGCCCTCTTTGCCATGGCAGGATAGGATGTTCGCGCCAGGCTTGCCCTCAACTCTCCTCTGCCTTGGAATCAGCAGACTTCGCCAACTGCTGCAAGCGATCTAGGATCCGCGCCTCAGCGTTAGCATCGTGGAGTCGCAACGTCAGGCGGGGCACCCGCAGTGAAGCCGTAATCCGGCCTGAGGGCAGATCCAGCCACACCAGTTGCCCTTGAAAACAGCGACAGGCAGCCCCCCATTCCTGGGCCAGAGCTTCTACCTCTGACCAGGCAAGGCAGCGCGGCAGCAGCAGGTCAGTGGCCCACCCAGCCCCACACTCCCGCCGCCTGAGGACACGCACCTGCATGGATCCCTACATCCGCAAGGACTCCGTCCCGCTGACGCGAGCGGCGTAGAACTCGCACCAGGGATCCCCTTGCTCTCTGGCTTTGGTCTCCTGGCCGTGGAAGAGCCCACCCCGCTGGAAGAGGCGGTTGTAGAAGACTTGATCCAAAACCGGCTTCTGCTGGATGTTGCCGTTGTAGACCAGATTCATTATCGCCGGCACCGCCCCTTGAGCAAAATAGCAGGCGGGATCTTCTGCCCGTGGGTAGGAAGCCAAAAAGTAGTTGGCTTCGTAGTTGCCATCAATGGCCACCCGGCAAGACTGGCCGCTCACCACCTCCAAAGCCTGCCAGCGACCCCACCCCAGGCTGCTGGCCACCGCATAGCCGCCGTGGATCCAGTCCGTGTCCTTCTCCAGCATTGGCCCCACCAGGGTTTCCCACTCCACCGATTCCATGATGTTGCCGAAGGTGTAGAAGACACAAACATGCCCCGACTCGCGGATGAGAGCTTCCCCCACCCCCATCAGCTCAGCCTGCACCGCCTTCAGCTCCTGTAAAAAGCGATATTGAATGCGGTTGCAGTAGTTGGCAGGCATGCGCGTTAGCAACACGTTAAACGCGCGAATTTGCCCCCGCTCATCTCCGGCCAAAGGCAAGCCCCACAGAGCTTCGTTGACCGCATCGTAGTCCACTGCTGTTGTGGGCCGGGGGAACTGGAGCGGCTGCTCGATCAACTTGCCCATCCCTGGACTGGGAGTCAACAACTGGGGCCGCGGCAGCCGAGTGGCCTGGATCACGCAGTGATCCTTGCGCGTAACGGCCATACACTCCGTTTCTTCTGCCCCGTAGCTTCCCAGCTCGCCAAACGTGGCATCCAGAGCTGCCGCCACATAGCCCACCGCCAAGTGGTCAATGGGACGTGTGCGGTTGACCTGATCCCCGTACTTGCTCAGCCAACCTTCTGCATAGTGAGAATGGGTAAGCTGCACTTCCCCGCCTGAAGGTGTCACCTCAAACGCCAGCCGCCCAAATCCTAAAAAACTGAAGATCTGAGCTGCTACTGCCAGGCGCTCTTGGGTCTCCTGAATGCCAAGAGCCTTGAAAGCTCCGTACAGAAGACTGTAAAAGATCTCCTGGGCTGCGGTGCGCAGAATTCCCACTCCATCGATCCAGTCGGGATCTTCAATAGTCTGCTGCAGGAAGAGGTTGTAGTGATGGCAGTGGAAGATAACCGGCTCTCCAAACAGGGAGATGAGCTTACGGTCGCGGTCGAGATGTAGATGCTCAAGCATAGGCAAGTGAACTCAGATAAACAATAGGGGATCCCACAAGCGCAGCAACTGCCCTCAGACAAACCTCGCCAGCTATTCTCGACTACTCAGACCGGCATGGCAATAGGCAGGCGCTCTCGGCCCAAGAGATCTGCCACTGCTTTGTAGAGAATGCGCAGCTCCTGACGGCTCAGGGCGCCCTTTTCGAGACGGTTGCGGTCTAGGCCCGTTTTCAAAGACAGGCGCAGAGCCACAAAGTTGGGATCCGGAGCGTAGCGCTTGGCATAGTCCATCAGAGCCTGAGCCAAAGACATGGTGCTGTCCTGCACAGGGGGCAGTAGCGGCTTTCCGTCAATCAGAATGGCTTTGATGCGCTCTGAAATGGCTCTGAGGTCGGTGATGGAACGGGTCAGGAGTAACACAAAGTAGGGGCTTCTGGGAAACGCTTTGATGACAACCCGCAACGCCGAAGTGCCGGCCAAAAGGTAGTCCGCCTCTTGGTCAGAGCTGACAAGCTGGCATAGACGACTGTTGGCCTGGACTAGGTCGCCGGCGTAGGTGCCCAAACGTTCTAGGGCTTGCTCCTCTTGGGAATCGCTGACGTAGGTTACTTTGGCTACTGTAGCACCATCAGTGGCCCGCCCTATCAAAACAGCAATCAAGCCCGGAAGGCCGGCGATGTGCTGTTCAATCACGCTGCTGAGGGTTCGGATAGCCATGATCTGACTCCTTCCTGCGGCTACATGGGATAGCTTAAATGCACGTACATGCACGTACTATCCCATGTACTTATTCTACCAAAATGGATCAGCTGCTTCCAGACAAATCTCCCGGCCGGCTTAGCTCCAGGGATCCCAATTTTCGTGAAACTTACCTTCCAGGATGGCCTGGCGCATTTTCTGCATGTAGCGCACTAGCTCAGTGATGTTGTGGATAGAAAGCAGAGTGTAGCCCAGGATCTCTTGCGCGCGGATGAGGTGACACAAGTAGGCTCGGCTGAAGTGGCGGCAGGTGTAGCAGGGACAGTCGGGATCGATGGGATCCAGGCTGCGGCGGTGCTCGGCATTTTTGATGTTCCAGCGTTTGCCCCGGCTGATCACCGTGCCATGGCGGGCATAGCGGGTGGGGATCACGCAGTCAAACAAATCCACTCCGGCGGCCACAGCAGCGCGCATCTCGGCATAGGTGCCCACCCCCATGAGATAACGGGGGCGATCTGCCGGCAGTAGAGGGGCTGTTTGCCGCACAACGGCGTGCATAAACTCGACCGGCTCCCCCACACTCACCCCGCCAATGGCATAGCCCGGCAGATCCAACCGACAGACCTCTTCCACCGCCCGCCGGCGCAGCTCAGGGTAAACTCCCCCCTGCACAATGCCAAACAAAGCCTGATCCGAGCGGCGATGGGCTTCCACGCAGCGCTTCAGCCATTGGGTGGTTCGCCGCACTGCTGCTTCCACTTCCTCAGGGCTGGCAGGGTAGGGCGGGCACTCGTCGAAGGCCATGATGATGTCGGCCCCCAGGGCGTTTTGAATCTGGATGGATAGCTCTGGGGTGAAGTGGATCGTTCGGCCATCGCGGGGCGAGCGAAACGTCACTCCCTCCTCGTTAATTTGGCGAATGGCGCTAAGGCTAAAGACCTGAAAGCCGCCTGAATCGGTGAGGATGGGGCCCGACCAGCCCATAAAGCGGTGTAGCCCCCCTGCCGCCTGAATGATGCTTTCGCCAGGTTGCAGGTGGAGATGATAGGTGTTGCTGAGGATGATGTGGGCACCTGTCTCCTTGAGCTGAGCCGGGGTGAGGGTTTTCACGTTGGCCAAAGTTCCCACCGGCATAAAGCAAGGGGTTGGGATCCCACCGTGGGGGGTGACGAAGTATCCTGCCCGCGCTTGGGTATGGGGGCAGGTGCCCTCGCAGGTGAAGGTAAAGTCGGCCAAGGTCAGCGTTATCGGCTTTAATCTTGTGCGCAGCAGAGCTTAGCACAGATAGAGCCGCCGGCAAGGGATCCCTTTTGCCAGCCTTGACAGGGATCCCCTGCTTTGGGCACACTTGTAGATCGCCGCGGAACTGGCGGAATGGTAGACGCGCTAGATTCAGGTTCTAGTGGCAGCAATGCCATCGGGGTTCAAGTCCCCGGTTCCGCACTCTCTTTCCTTCAACACTTAGGTTAAGCTATGCCGACATGCCCTGTCGGCCAAGGATAAGTATTGGGGGTGTAGCTCCACGGCCAAATTAGACTCCCTGCTCGCCGTGATGCTTCATCTCTTTCAAGTTGCCCTTAGAGGGTCAATTCGCTCTCAATTTGACTGAGTTTAATGCGGGCAAGAGCTAAGTTCCCTTTTTCTCGGTCTAAGGCTAGGTAGAAAAATAGGCCGTTTATGGTTTTAAGCGTACGCACTAGATGGTACTGAGTTTCCAGGATGATTAAAATCTCTTCAATTCTGTCGGTGAACTTAAGTGACTCCGCGACTCGCATCTTAGCGCGAATCACTTCTGTGTTTCCGGCGATTGCCAGCTCCAAGTTAGCTTCAGGAAAAGCGGGGCTGTTGGTGCCCTTATATCCCAAGCACATCCCTGTTTTCCAGTCCCCCAGCGCCACCCCCAGTGCTCCATCGATGCTCAGAGCTTTTACCAAACTGTCTTGGAGTTTTTGCATGACTGAGAGTATTCCCCCTTTACAAAGCTCGTCTCTCTTTTGAATAGTAAGCCTTCCGTTGAGAAATTTCAACTCGAAGCTTGCTTAAAAATGTTAGGATTTGATTATTTATAGGATGAGTGAAACCAAATGCATCAGAGGAAGCTTATTGAGCTTTCTCATCTTTGACATCAGTATAAATACTGAAACTGGGATCCGGTAAGTCTTTTTCCCTTCTGCCCGCGGCGGCTCTGGACGGGCCACGGCTCAGACCCTTATTTTGGCTCGTTTGCAGGAGCTAGAGTAGCTGACGCAGGCGTGGTGAAAATGTAGCGAACTGAACCAACGGGAAGCTGGTTTGGGGATCGGATCCCTGTAGCTTCCGGTGGAGAGGCTTGGAAGTTATGCTGGGGTTACCTCTTTTACCTTGAGACTATCGACCTCCGAGATCGGTGGATCGGGATCCCTTTCTCTCCGCTTAGTTTGACCTATGCCTAAGGCCCCCCTCCCTCCCAACGAAGAGCAGCGGCTGGCTGCCCTGCGGCAGTATCAGATTTTGGACACCGCTCCTGAGAACAGCTTTGACGAACTCGTCCGCCTTGCCGCCTACATCTGCGGCACGCCCATTGCTCTGGTCAGCCTTATCGACGAACACCGCCAGTGGTTTAAAGCCAAATTCGGCGTCGATGTGCAGGAGACTCCCCGGGATGTGGCCTTCTGCGCCCACGCCATCTTGTCGCCTAAAGAGCCGCTGGTGGTGCCCGATGCCACTCAGGATCCGCGCTTTGCCGATAACCCGTTTGTCGCTCAAGAGCCCCACATTCGCTTTTACGCTGGCATTCCCTTGGTAACTCCAGAAGGGCAAGCCCTGGGCACGCTTTGCGTTGTCGATTATCAGCCTCGGCACCTGACCCCAGAACAACTGGAGCAATTACAAGCCCTGGCCCATCAGGTGGTGGCCCAACTGGAGCTGCGCCGTACTTTGAGGGAACTGGCTCAGACGCCTCTGCTGCCTAAGTCGGGGGATACTAAACCTGCCCGCAAAAACCGCTTTCTCCTCAAAGTTACCGCCGGTTTTGGCCTGGCTGCCTTGCTTTTGGGCGGGATCACCTACTCAGCTCAGCGGAATGCCTCTCAACTGCCGCAGCTTACAGAACGAGTGGCCCACACTCTAAAAGTGATCCAAAACTTGGAAGGATTGCTGGCGGAAACCCGCGCCGCCGAGGCCGGTAAACGTGGCTATCTTCTGACCGATAATCCTCGCTACCTCGGTGAGTACCAAGACAGCCTTGAAGCAATCTCTACCCGTCTGCGCCTGCTGCAGGAACTGACTGTCGACAACCCCCTGCAGCAAGAGCGCCTGAAGCGCCTAGAGCTGCTGCTGGAGCAACGGCTACGAGTCATCCAAGACTTGATCCGGCTGAGGGAGCAAGAGGGGCTACTCGCCACCCAGGAAGCCCTGGAAAGCAGCGAAGGGCCAAGGTTGGTGGAGCAAATTGCCGATTTGATCCTGGTGCTCCAGCAGGAGGAAAATCGCCTTCTGCAGCAACGCAGCCAGGAATTTCAGTTTGCCTGGGTTAGAACCAATCTCATTGCTTTTGGCGGGCTCATTTTTACTTACCTGGTTTTGGCCTCGGTTTACTTCCTCATCCGCCGGGAGACTGCCGAGCGGGAAGAGGCAGAACGATCCCTCAAGCAAGAGCGGGATTTTACCAACGCGGTTATCGATACGGCAGGGGCGCTGGTGGTGGTCATGGATCCAGAAGGGCGTATCCTGCGCTTCAACCGCGCTGCCGAGCAGCTTTCTGGCTACTCGCTGGCAGAAGTTAAGAACCGGCTGCTGTGGGATTTGGGTTTGATCCCGCCGGAAGATGTGCCTGGTGTGAAGCAAGCTTTTGAACAGCTCAAGGGCAATCATTCCCTCTTTTTGAATCGCCATGAGAATTTTTGGCGCACCAAGCAAGGGGCACTGCGGCTTATTTCTTGGTCTAACACCGCCCTAATCAACGCTGCCGGCGAGGTGGAGTTTGTCATGGGCACCGGCATCGACATCACCGACCGCAAGCTGGCGGAGCTGGCCTTGAAAGAAAGCGAAGAGCGCTACCGGGATCTCTTTGAAAATGCCACTGACCTCATCCAGAGCGTGGATGCTGAAGGGCACTTTTTATATGTCAACCGCGCTTGGAAAGAGACCTTGGGCTATGACGAAGCTCAAGTTTATCAAATGACCCTCTTCGACATTCTCCATCCCGACTGCCGGGAGCACTGCCAGGCTCTTTTCCAGAAGCTTCTAGCAGGGGAGAAACTGGAGAGGGTAGAGACAGCTTTCCTCACGGCCACTGGTGAAACTGTTTGGGTGGAGGGCAATGTCAACTGCCGCTTTGAAGATGGAGTGATGGTGGCTACGCGGGGCATCTTCCGCAACATTACCGAGCAGAAGAAAGCGGCAGAAGAATTGGAGCGGCAAAACCGCCGGGCTCAGTTGCTAGCCAATCTCAGCTTGAAGATCCGCGAATCTTTGGATATCGCCGAGATCCTAGAGACGGCGGTAACAGAAATCCAAGCCCTGCTCAAAGCCGACCGAGTCTTGGTCTACCGCTTCCAGCCGGATGGTTCTGGGATCATCTCCAACGAGAAAACTCAGCCAGGGATCCCCTCCTTGATGGGAGAGGTGATCGAGGATCCCTGTTTTCAGGAAAAGTACGCCCAGCTCTACAGCCAGGGCCGCGTTCGCGTTGTTAGCGATGTGGAAAGTGAAGGACTGGAGCCTTGTTACCTAGAGCTGCTGCAAAAAATGCAGGTCAGGGCCAACTTGGTGGTGCCGCTGTTTTTGGAGCAGCAGTTGTGGGGGTTGTTGCTGGCCCACCAGTGCTCTGGCCCGCGTCAGTGGCAGCCGTTTGAGATGGAGCTGCTGTCGCAGTTGGCCAACCAAATTGGCATTGCCCTCACCCAGGCAGCCCTTTTGGAACGGGAGAGAAAGCGCAGCCTGGAGCTGGAGCAGGCCCGCAAAGCAGCTGAGCAGGCTGCACAGGCCAAAAGCAGCTTCTTAGCCACCATGAGCCACGAGATCCGCACCCCCATGAACGCGGTGTTGGGGATGACGGGCCTGCTGCTGGAGACCCCCCTCAATGCAGAACAGCGAGACTTTGTAGAGACCATCCGCATCAGTGGCGATGCCCTGCTCACCCTCATCAACGACATCCTGGACTTCTCCAAATTGGAGGCCGGAGAAATGGAGCTGGAGATCTTGGACTTCGATCTCCGCTCGTGTCTGGAAGAGGTGGCGGATCTTTTCGCCCCCACTGCCCACGCCAAGGGATTGGAGCTGGCGGTGCTCATGCCACCGGAAGTGCCGCGCTATCTGCGGGGAGATGCCTCGCGACTACGGCAAATCCTCAACAATTTGGTAAGCAACGCCATTAAATTTACCCACCAGGGGGAGGTGGTGATCCAAGCAGAGGTGCTGCAAGAAACCGCTACCCATGTCCACCTCAGGCTCTCGGTGAGAGATACCGGAATCGGGATCCCGGCGGCGGCGCAGAGCAAGCTGTTTCAACCGTTTAGCCAGGTGGATGCCTCTACCACCCGCAAATACGGAGGTACGGGACTGGGCTTGGCCATCTGCAAACAACTGACAGAACTGATGGGGGGAACCATCTCGTTGCAAAGCCAGGAGGGACAGGGCAGCACCTTCAGCGTCGAGCTGACTCTGGAGCGGCAGCCCTACGTCCAGCAGCTTGCCCAGCCTTCTGCTCGCATCCCGGTGGATCTGCAGGGCAAGCGACTGTTGGTGGTGGACGACAACGCCACCAATCGCAAGATCCTGCGCTGTCAGGCCGCGGCTTGGGGAATGGTGGTGGAAGAGGCCGAAAATGCCTATCAGGCTATGGACAAACTGCGCCAAGCCGTTCGGGAAGGCAGACCCTTCCCCCTGGCCGTTTTGGATATGCAAATGCCAGAGGTGGATGGGGAGACCTTGGGCCGCTGGATCAAGGCAGATCCGCAACTGGCCGAGACGCAACTGGTGATGATGACCTCCCTGGGACTGGGGGAGCACTCCCGCCGCGCTGCCGAAATCGGCTTTGCCGCCTACTTGGTTAAGCCGGTAAAACAAAGCCGCCTTCAGGAGGCGTTGGCCATGGCCCTGGGGAAATCTTCTGGCCTCTCCACCTCTCTTTTGGGCATTGGCCCCCCTCTCTCTCAGACGACGCCTATGGCCGACCGACCCCAGCAGTCCCTGCGCATTTTGCTGGCAGAGGATAACCCCGTCAACCAAAAGGTGGCTTTGCGCCAGCTCGAGAGTTTGGGCTACAAGGCCGATGTGGTGGCCAATGGTCAGGAGGTGTTGGATCTCCTGCAGAAGGTCAGCTACGACCTCATTCTTATGGATTGTCAGATGCCGGTGATGGATGGCTACGAGGCCACCCGCCGCCTACGCCAACAGGAACGGAGATCCGGCCACCGCACAGTGGTGATTGCCATCACGGCTAACGCCATGCAGGAGGATAGGGAGCGCTGCCTGCAGGCAGGCATGGATGACTATCTCAGCAAGCCGGTGCTGAGGGAAGATTTGGAAAGGGTGCTCAACCACTGGAGCCAGGTGATTGCCCAGTCTGCAGCAGGATCCTCCAATGGATCCGCTTCTAAAGCAGCCTCTCCAGCTTCCCCCGCCGAGAGCCGGGATCCCTCTTCTCCCACCCAGCCCTACCCCATCGACTCTGCCTACCTGGATCAGGTTTCCGGCGGGGATCGCGGGTTTCAGCGGGAGCTGCTGCAGGTGTTCATCCAAGATTGTGAAGACCAGCTGCCGCAATTGCGCCAAGCCATTGCCGGTTACGACGCAGAAAGAATGCGGCGGATCGCCCATCGCCTCAAAGGAGCCAGCTCCAACGTGGGAGCTAATGCTTTTTGCCAAGTGGTCCGCGAGCTGGAGCACTTGGGGGTAGCGCTGGCCCAGCAGGGATCCCAAGGTGGTCATGACCTAGAATGGGCACGCGCTCTCCAGGCCCCAGAAGACCTAGAACGCATCTTGGCTGATATCCGCCAGTACTTGCGAGATCTGGAAGGATAGATTCCAAAGGCTCGGCGCCGCTTCCGCGGCCACCCCCTCTCCCAGAGAGAGGGGAGTTAGGAAGCAATGCAGCAGAAATTTTCATGCCTGTTGCATTCGGAAGCGATGCAAAAGCCTGGCCGCAGCCAGGCCTGTAAAGATCTACAGCAAAGATCTACAGCAGTGTCTTGGGTCTACTGGGATTACATCAGGCCAATTTGAGAGAGGATCCCTTGGCCGGTCAGCAACTCGGTCGCAACGCCAATCACAAAGCCCAGCATTGCCAAACGGCCATTCCACTTTTCGGCGAAGGTAGTGAAGCCGAACTTAGCTTCTTGGTTCTCCATGGTTTTAGCTCCATCAACAGGTGACATCTTTAATGTGGCTCAGATATTAAAAATTGTCAAGTTTTATGTCGAGAGCTAACAAGGGATCCCTAGCTGCTTTTCACGGTTGTCCAGAGGGCGTCGATGAGGCGCAGCTCTTCCCCTGACAGCACTTTAAGGTAGGTGAGTTTGGCCAGGGCCTCTTCGTCAGGGTAGATGGCCGGGTTTTGCCGATCTTCTGGGTTGATCATGGGCAGAGCTGCAGCGTTGGGGGTGGCGAAGCGGTTGTGGTTGCTCAGTTGAGCGCCGACTTCAGCATCCAGGATGAAATTGATGAAGCGATTGGCCAGCTCGGGGTTGGGGGCCTGGGCGGGAATGGCCATTACATCCAGCCAAATGTGGGCACCCTCGCGGGGGACAAAATAGCCGATGTTGGGGTTTTCTTCGGCAGCTTGCAGGGCATCGCCGCTGTAGACGATGGCTACATTGGCCGTTCCAGAAACCAGTTGGTTTTTGCCCCCCACGCCCCCAATTAGGCCGGCACTGCGGCGCTTGGTGTCGATCAAAAGCTGCTGGATCTGCTGCAGTTCGGAGCGAACGGTGGTGTTCATATCGAAGCCCAGGTAAACGGCAGCAGCGCCGATCATGGAGCGCATCTCGTCGATCATCACAAAGGGGCCATACTGCTGCTGCGGGTCGAAAATCAATCCCCAAGAGCGTTCAAAGTTTTCGGGCAGGCGGTCTTTGCGGTAGCCAATGCCGGTGGTGCCCCACTGATAGGCGGCGGTGTAGGTGTTTTCTGGATCAAAGGGCAGGCCGACAAATTTTTCGCCCAGGTTGCTTAGGTTGGGGATCAATTCTTTGTTGAGAGGCTGCAGCAGTCCCAGCTCCAACATGTTGGGCACAATGTAGTCGGTGGGAACAACAATGTCGTACTGGCTGGTGCCTCCCCCCCGCAGTTTGGCCACCATGTCTTCGTTGGATTCGTACACGCTGACCAGCACGCGGCTATTGGTGGCTTTTTCAAAGGCGGTGAGGATGTCGGGATCGATGTATTCTGACCAGATGTAGAGGTTGAGAGTCTGCCTCTGGGCAGAGGTAACATGGGGCCAAAACAAAACCAGGACAAGCACACAGCAGAGTAGGGTTGTAGCCGAGGCAATCCACTTTTTCATGAGATTTCTCCGACTGTGAAAAGTTGAAAACATCGTATCTGCTTTCATCCCCCAGCCGGCTACACCCGCGGCTAGGGGGCACGCCTTGGGCAATCGCCAAGCCCCGCAAACTCCGGTTGAGGCTCGGGTACTCACCCTTGTTTCCAAGACAACACCCAAACGGTATCAACGCCTCCGCGAGCGATCCGCCAAAAGCCGCAAAGGCCGATTCTTTCGTCGGATCCCTCGATGCCTTGCGCCACAAGGCTTTCCAGCCCCAAAACCCCCTCGCCGCAGCTCTTTTTGCCGACTTTTTTCCGGATCCCTCGCAAATGGGTCTTGCATTCCTTGCCCTGCTTGGGTTTAATAGGGGTGGAGTTCCCCCTTCGGGGGGATCCCTAGAAATTGGAAACTACCTTACAGGGTGCAACCCATCACTGCCCAACTTGGAACGTTCCCCCTTCGGGGGGATCCCTAGAAATTGGAAACAGTCGGGTACCTCGCGTAGTGTGCATTCTAAGCGGTATTGTTCCCCCTTCGGGGGGATCCCTAGAAATTGGAAACCCATTCTCTACCGTCCGGCTATCCTGCCGGATGGTTGTCTTGTTCCCCCTTCGGGGGGATCCCTAGAAATTGGAAACAGGTTTCGGGAGAAGAACAGGCAGTGACTTCTCAGTCTGTTCCCCCTTCGGGGGGATCCCTAGAAATTGGAAACCTCTAAACCTCCCCCAACTCGACACCCAGGTGTATCGTTCCCCCTTCGGGGGGATCCCTAGAAATTGGAAACGTATCAATTGGGTGCTCTAGCGTTCTTGCGTTGTGAAGTTCCCCCTTCGGGGGGATCCCTAGAAATTGGAAACTGCAGGATAATCTCCATAGTTAACTCCTCTCCCTTTACGTTCCCCCTTCGGGGGGATCCCTAGAAATTGGAAACATACCACGTGCTGTCATGAAGACACGTAAATTGAGACAGTTCCCCCTTCGGGGGGATCCCTAGAAATTGGAAACGTATAAAGTGTTTTGTAGTAGCAGTATTGAACACTAAAGTTCCCCCTTCGGGGGGATCCCTAGAAATTGGAAACGACAAACGGAGTTCAACCATCGGAGCATCCTCCAATTGTTCCCCCTTCGGGGGGATCCCTAGAAATTGGAAACTGGCGCTCGTTCAACTCCCGCCCAGGCGCTTTCACTTCGAGTTCCCCCTTCGGGGGGATCCCTAGAAATTGGAAACTTGGAAAACTCAGCTATCTCTGCTAGGCGATCAGGGTTCCCCCTTCGGGGGGATCCCTAGAAATTGGAAACAATTCCGCCACCGATCCTGGCTATACTGAGGACACGCTCACCCAAAGTAGGGGTGAGCTTTCACTCGGCAGCGATTCACATGAGTTTTTGGAAGGGCCTGTTCGGGTCAGCAGGAGCTGCTACAACCAAAGAGCCGGCGCAAACAGCTAGGGCCGACCGTCGCCAGGAAACGGTGGTGGTACGAGGGGAGACAATCCTCTTCAGCTTGGATCCCAACTTGGATCTGTACGAGCTAGAGGAGCTCTGCGATGCGGTGGGGTGGTCGCGTCGCCCCATTCACAAGGTGAGAAAAGCCCTGCAGCACAGCTTTTTGGTGGTGTCGATGTGGCAGCAGCGGGGCAGCTACCGTCGCCTCATCGGCTTTGCCCGGGCAACGTCCGACCACGCTTTCAATGCCACCATTTGGGATGTGGTGGTTCATCCCGATTTCCAGGGTAGGGGTCTGGGCAAGCGGCTGATGGAAAAGGTGATCCACGAGCTGCGCGCCCGAGACATCAGCAACATCACCCTTTTTGCCGATCAGGGAGTGGTCAGCTTTTACGAACGGCTGGGCTTCACCGCCGACCCTGAGGGGATCAAAGGCATGTTCTGGTATCCCCGCTAGCGTATGGCCCCTGTGGTGATTTTGCCCGGTTATCTGGCGGGTGCGTCGGAGTATGAGCCCCTGCGCCAAGAGCTGGAAGCCCGCGGCTATGCGGCACGGGTGGTGCCGTTGCAGGTGCGCAGTTGGTTTCCCACGCTGGGGGGAAGGCCTGTCACTCCCATCCTGTGGGCCCTTCGAGAGACCATCCAAAAGACCTGCGCTGAGTTTGGGGTTGACCGAGTTAACCTGGTGGCCCACTCCGCCGGCGGCTGGATTGCCCGCATCTACCTGGGATCCGTGCCCTATGGGGGACAGGTGTGGCAGGGGCGGGAGCAGGTCGCTGCGCTGATTAGCTTGGGATCCCCCCACACCAGCCGGGAGCGCTGGACGAAGCGCAATTTGGACTTTGTCAACACCCACTATCCGGGGGCCTTTTGGCCCGAGGTCAAATATGTGTGCGTGGCGGGCAGGGTCATCCAGGGGCAGAGGTTGAGTCTGGGATCCCTGTGGCGACAGGAGCATTATCTGGCTTGGCTGGCCTACAACAGCTATTGGCTCACGGCTGGACAGGGGGAATTGTGGGGCGATGGCATTACCCCCATCGAGGCTGCCCACCTGCAGGGGGCTGTTAACCTCACTCTGCCCAACTGCTACCATTCCGGTCGGGGTGGACGGCGCTGGTATGGATCCCCCGAGGTGGTGGAAACTTGGGCTCAGTATCTGGCTTAGGGCCGGGGTTTAGCTGCCAGGCTTGCTTGGGTCGCCGAGGGAAGTCTCGGGCAAAGAGGCGGCCGATTGGCGGCGTTCCTGCTGACGCCGGGCGGCTTTTACCATCTCCTCGACCACAGCCCGCGCCTGCTTCATGCGATCCAAACTGCTGCGATAGAGCTCCAGATCTTTTCTCACCCGCTCTGTTGAAAAGGGCAGCTTGCTCACCACATTCTCCAAAAAGCGGCGGGTGCGTTCTTCTGGTTCTTCGTAAAGGGACTTGGCCACAACTTCATAGGCTGTGTAAAGGCCAACAGCTAAGACCCGGCTGTAGGCGTAGGGCGGCTGAGTCATGCGCTCCAAAATGGCTTTCAACCCACCCACATCTTCCGCCTCTGGCTTGAGACAGAGGAGATCAAGTCTTTGACGGGGATCCCCGCTTCCCATCAACTCCAGCAGATCGCGGGCATTCTTGCGCAACACCTCCGGCTTGAGGTGCAGAGCCTTACAGAGGGCGTTGAAAATGGCTTCTCGCTGCTCAGGGGGGTGATAGGCTTCCATCAGCCCGTCGTAGAGGGTGACCAGCCCCAAGGCAAAAAACGGATCGTAGACGAAGGTGCTGTTGACGGTGGTCAGGTGCAGCTCCACCAACAACTCCTCCACCACCCGGCGATAGACGGCGTTGATCGGGCGAGGGTAGGCGCTGAAAAAGGCCGCTTTGGTGGCGGAGAGGGTGCGAACAGGATTCACAGGCAGACAAAAATGAGCTTGAGGATGGCTTCTCTGTTTTTTTATTCTCACCTGTGCTGACCCTGAGGGCAAGCTGTGTTGACATCCTCCCCGGCCTGAAGGCCGGAGATTCCTACCACGCTACGCATGGATGGCTCCTTGCGCAGTCGTCTCGGCGGGTTCCTGCTTCCGACCGCCCGTGCAGTTCGATCCACAGGCCATCCGGGCTGACACGGGTGGTTCACCCACCCGCATCCCGACCGCAGCGTCGGCCGTGTCCTGCCCTTCGTCTCGCAACAGCTGTATCCCGCGAGCAAGGATGTTGATGGCACCGACCAGAAAGGCCTCCGGCCCGCTGCCGCGAAAGGCCTCCGGCCCGCTGCCGCGATCGGCGTTATTCTCATAGCCGCACGCCACGCACTCGAACCGGGCTTGGGTCTGGCGGTTGTCTGATGAAACATGGCCGCAACATGGACAGGTGCGGCTCGGGTTCTGCGGCGGCACGACAATGAGCCTGCCACCTTTCCAGGCCAGCTTGTACTCCAGCATGCAGCGGAACTCATACCACCCCTGGTCGAGAATGGCTTTGTTTAACGCTGACTTGGCGCGGACGTTCTTCCCAGGAGCATCTGCCGTTCCTGCTGGCTGTTGGGCAGCAATTCGTACTTGAAGGCTTGAAGTCGTTGCACCGCTCAATCGTATTCTTGGCCTATGCGTGATGACAACGATATAGGCTACGGTCGGCGCTATCCTTCCCCGCCCTGAAGGACGGGGCTTGCCGCGCCTTTTGGTCAGGGTGCGTACTCTTCAAACTCGCTCCAAAAAGGCCACCCCCTCCACATGCCCGGTTTGGGGAAAGAAGTCAGCCGCCCGCCATTGGGTAAGGCGATAGGATCCCTCTGCCAGTAGGATCTGCAAGTCTCGCGCCAAAGTGGCAGGGTGACAGCTAATGTAGACGATGCGTGGTGGTCGTCGCAGCTTTAGGGTCTCGAGCACTTGGCGGTCGCAGCCGCGCCGCGGCGGATCCAGCACCACAATGTCGGCAGGGGGCAGGGTCGGCAAAACCTGTTCCACCGTGCCCTGGAAAAATTGGGCTGAGGCGATACCGTTGAACTGGGCATTGTAGCGGGCTTGGGCCACCGCTTCCGGCAAAGCTTCCACCCCCATCGCCCGTTTCGCCCGTTGCGCCAGCAGCAAGGTTAAGGTGCCGATGCCACAGTAGGCATCCAGGATGGTTTCCTCTCCCCGCAGGTTCAGTTGGTCGGCTATCCAGGTAAAAAAGGCTTCTGCTTGCTCTGTGTTGACCTGGAAGAAAGAGGTGCTGTCGATCCAGAGGGAAAAACCGGCAAATTCCTCCCGCAAAGACCCCCGACCGGCAATCACCTCAGTCTCCGGGCCGAAGATGGCATTGGTGCGGGCCGAGTTGAGATTGAGACAGACCCCCACCAGGTCAGGGTAGCGCTGCATCCAGCGTTCGGCCCAGCTTTCCAGATGGGGCAGGCGACGACTGCAACTGACCAAGGTCAGGAGCACCTCGCGGGTACGGCGACCGATGCGCAAACCCAAGTGGCGGAGATGACCTTGGTGACGACTTTCGTCGTAGACACTCCAGCCCGTTTCTTGGAGATCCCGCTTGATTTCCCTCAGGAACACATCCAGCCGCTCGTCTTGCACGGGGCATTGGTTGAGGTTCACCAGGCGGTGGCTGCCCCGTTGGTAGTAGCCCATGCGCAAGGGCTGGCCCTCCGGTTTGGCCATGGGGTAGGTGACCTTGTTGCGATAGCGCAGCGGCTGCTGGGATCCCAAAATAGGGACAGGCTGCGGCAGAGTCAGACCGCCAATCCGCTCCAGTGCATCCCTGAGGATTTGCTGCTTGGTGGCCAATTGCTGGGCATAGCTGACATGTTGCCATTGGCAGCCACCACATTTGTCCGCCACAATGCAGGCTGGTCGCACCCGTTGGGGAGAGGGAGAAATCAGCGACCGAATTCGCCCGACCAAGTAGTTGCGCTTGATCTCGGTTATTTGGGCCACCACCTGATCCCCGGGCACTGCCTGGGACACAAACACCACTCGCCCTTGTCCAAGTCCTACCGTGTGGGCAATGCCATCTCCCTGGGGGGTCAGGGCCGTGACCTCCAACGCCAAGAGATCCCCAGGTTTAACGGGATCAGGAAGGCCGGAAGGGATCGGATGTTCCATTAGGCTGTTTCGCCGAAATTCGAAATAACTATAACCATAGGTCAGGTCGTGTTGGCTGGAGTCAGCATTGCCGGAAAAAGCTGTAGCAAGGCAAAAAGCATGTCAGCCGCCAACTGCTTACGGGATTGAAAACCCCATCCAATGAAGTGGTTCACTCCTTGGTCAAAGCAGATAGAGAAGGCAAAACATCTTCTCGAAAAGGAACCTCGTTTTGATTCACGTTCTCCAGCTCGGCCAACATGAGAGGGTTAACCCGGTTTAGGTAGGGCACCAAAACCTGTTGTAGCCTTCGGCTGTAGAAGCGGTGGTAGCTGTACACAGGCGTGGCCGGAAATCCCCGTCGAATCTTATGGGATCCCCCTGCGCCGGGATCAAAGTTGCGGATCCCTTCTCGGATGGCGAGGGCAATGGGCTCGTAGTAGCAAACGTTAAAGTGCAAAAACTTCACCTCCTCCCGACAACCCCAGTAGCGCCCGAACAGGCGATCTCCCTTACGAATACAAAAAGACATCCCCACAATTTCTGCATTCCGTTCCCCGGCCACCAGCACAACTCGCTCCCGATAGTTGGGATAGAGAGACTCGAAAAAGCGGCGATTGAGATATTTGCTCCAGTTCCAAAATTGGGCGCAGGTGTTGCTGTAAAAGTCGTACATGAGAGACAACAGGCGCGGCGTGATCTCCTCTCCTGTGTAAATCTTGAGTTCTAGGCCGCTTTTTTCCATTGCAGCCCGCTCTCGCTTGATGTTGCGCCGCTGGTTGGCATTGAACTGGCTCAAAAAGTCTTCGTAAGAGCGGTAGCCGGGGTTGTGCCACTGGTAGTTGTGGGTGATCCGGGGCGTAAATCCATCCGACTCCAATTGAGTCCGCCAGTCCAGATCTACATAAAGCAAGCTAAACACCGAAATATCCTTCTCTTGGCAAAACCGGTCAATGGCTGCCAGCATCAACGACCACACCTCTGCTTCCGAATACTCGGGATGGACGAGGATGCGATAGCCCGTGGCCGGGGTGAAGGGGGCCATGCCGATTAACTTCGGGTAGTAGCGTTCCCCCAATTGGCCGGCAACTGCAGCCCATTCTTGGTCAAAGACAAACTCCCCCTGGCTGTGGCTTTTCAAATACAAGGGGGCAGCAGCAACCAACTGGCCGTCCGCCTCCACCAACAGGTGACAGGGCAGCCACCCTGTCCTGCGGCTGGCACAACCTGAGCTCTCTAGGCTGTGCAACCATTCGTATTCCAAAAAAGGAGAGGTGCGCTCCGTTTGCAAGGCGTGCCAGGCCCCTGCTGGGATCTCGCGAATATCGTGGCACCAGCGCCATTTCAACCCGGTTGACATTTGCCTGCTCGGATCAGACCAACCCGCCGCCCAATCGCCTCAGCTTGGCTGGGAAAAGGCCCCCAATGCTCTTGCCGACTCAAGAGGGGATCCCCCGCCGCCAAATGCAGCACCTGGCAGGATCCCTGCGCCTGCTTGATTATGGACCACCCTGAAGCGGGGTCGGAAACCACACTGCTGCTCCTTTGCCCGTCCACAACTTCTGCGGCGGAAAACCACACTTGTGGGTTCTGGTTTGATTTTAATCGGGATCCCTGGGCTCGTAGTAACGGTTGGCCAATTCCAAAGCCATCTGAAACTTCTGCTCGCGGGTGAGATCGGCCCGTCGGGCAATGTGAGCAAAGCGGTTGATATCTGGGGGCAGGAAGTCGAAAGGACGCTGTTCCCGCACGATGTCCAAGACCAAATCGCAAAGGGCCTGCTGGTAATCGTTGTAGAAGATCTCTCCCAAAGCCTTGAGCCGCCCATCGGGCACCGGATTGTTAAAGTCGATGGCCTGCAGCTCTCCCTGCTCGTCGATGAATAGCTCCACCGAGTTCATTTCATAGCCCAAAACTCGATTGATAATCCGACAGGTATTGATGACTTTCTGGCCTATTTCCGGGGTAAGAAATTCTGGATCAAACAGATATTCGCTGGCATCGAACTTGCGAAAGATATACTTGATCGGAATGATCTTTCGGCCAATGCAGAGGGCGCGAATCTGCCAAGGGTAAGGGGTTTTGACCTTCTCTTGGATCATCATCACCTGAGATCCAGAGCGGTCGTAAAAATAGAGGAGCTGCTCCATGTTGTGGGCTATTTCTACTCCAATGGCCTCTCGCCCCTCCGCCGGCTTAATCACAATTGGCCAGCCCAGGTCTTCCGCCATCCCCTGCCAATCGAAAAACTTATGATACTTAAAGTCCTCTGCTTTCAATGCAGGGGCTTCTTTAGGGGGCAGAATGTAAGTTTTGGGGATGGAGATCCCCAGCTCTTTGACCACCATGTAGGCAGCATCTTTGTTGCGCAGGTAGTAATAAAAGCTAAACGGGTTGTTGATGAGGTAAACCCCCCGAAAGGCAAAGCCCATGAACAGGCCGATGGCTTGGGGGTAAAGGTAGCTGAAACGATCCAGGATCAAGCGATACTTGGTGCGGTAATCCAGGTTCACCTCATGAATGGTGACATGTTCGGCCCGGATCTTGTAAGTTTGGCCGTTGCGAGCTTGAACAGGGGGAAGTGCGTTGAGGCGGGCCAGAGTATCGTCCCCAAAAGGCTCGCTGAAGTGCAGGCTGCCAACCCAATAGTCTTCAATCATCAAAGCTCTCTCAAAAGCTATTCCCTGCAAGGGATCCTACGCGAAGGCGCGGATTTGCGCTTGCCAAGTGGGCCAGTCGTGATCCCCCTCCCATACCTCCAGTTGATGGGGGATGTCGTTGCGGCTGAGCACTTCTGCCAGGCGCAGGTTGTCGCTGAGGCAGTGGTCGCGGCGAGCGGTGAGCAACTTCAGCTCGGTGTTGCGCCCGCCCAACTGATCCCAGAGTTGCCGGCTCATGTTGGACATATAGGCCAGCGGGTTGATGAAATACAGCTCTTGCTCTGCCTGTTGGGGATCCCAGCCGGTGACAGAGCCGAGAGCGGCCACATCGTAGGGCCCCCCCAGAGCCAAACAACGGCGCACTAGGCCGGGATGCCGACAGGTGAGGTTGACAGCATGGGTAGCTCCCAGGGAAAACCCAGCTACCACCAGAAACTCATTTTGCGCCTCGGCCTTGGCGTAGGGGATCAGCTCTTCTACCCAGTGCCGCTCCAACAACAGCCAACGCTCCCGCCGTTGGGGCAAGTCCAGCTGGCGGTTGAACAAAGTCTCCCAATCTAGGGTTTCCACGCAAAAAGCCTGCAAATAGCCCTGCTCCAGATGATGGCTGAGGCTGGCAATAATGCCGCGATCTTCCACGTCAAAAAAACGCCCGTTGCTGGTGGGCAGACAGATCAGCGGGTAGCCGTGATGCCCAAAGTGGAGCATCTCCATTTCCCGGCCCAAGATCTGAGAGGGAAAGCGCAAGTAGCGGCGAGCGTAGGCCATGAAAAACGGGGAAGGGATCCTCAAGAAATACCCAACCTTTCCGGGGGAAGCATTCTGCTCTGCCTGGTCGAGCAAGGCAAAGGGCACTCTCTGGAAAGGTCCACAAGAGCCACCAGAACAGATGGGAGCAGACCTGACCAACTGACAGGAACCTCAGGAAATTTCCGTGAACAGATCCTTGAGGGCCGTGCGGGCGGCCAAGTGCTTGCGGGTGGACTCGAGAATTTCGGCTTCCCGGCGCAGCCGCCTTTCGGTACTGACCATTTCCAGCAGAGCTTGCTGCTCTTGGGGGGCCCCATGGAAGTGGCTAGCCACCCAGTAGGACAGTTCTATGGGGGTGGTGGGGAGCTGCTCCGGCAACTGTGCATCCCGCTCCATTAGCTTGCCCGAGAGACGCACCACATCTTGAAGGAGAGTGGTAACCTGGCGCACCCAGCTCTGCAGGTCATCGGAAGGGGTGGTCGGCTCATCCTCAATCCATTCCACCAGCCCCACCCGGAAGGGTTTTTCCCGCACGTAATCCAAGACGCGGAAGCGCTGCTGCCCCAAGGTCAAAATGTCCATGCGGTCATCCGGCAATCGCTGCACCTGCAACACCTCAGCACAACAGCCCACCCGCACTGGGGATCCCGTCTGGGGATTGAACATCAGCACCCCAAAGCGGCGATCCGTCTCCAGAATGGTGTTGATCATCATGCGGTAGCGGTACTCGAAAATGTGCAGCGGCAGAGGTCGGCCCGGAAACAGCACCACCTCCGGCAAGGGAAACAGCGGTAGCTCGCGAACATCCACGGAAGAAGAAGGCATAGGGCTTGTGCTTCTCGCTGTACTGAGTCTAGCCCATCTTTGTTGGCCAATCTTTATCTCTGCTAAAGGTAGGGGATTGACAGGGAGGGGATCCCTCAAGAGAAGCGGTGGTGCCAGACTGTGATGGCAATCGCCAAGGCATCGGCGGCATCATCCGGGCGGGGCAAGCTGGGCAGGTTGAGTTCCCGGGCCACGGCAGCTTGTACAGCCTGCTTGTCGGCGCGTCCGTAGCCTGTCAAACTTTGCTTGACTTGGGCGGGCGTAAACTCCACCGGCAACAGATGATGCTGGGCCAAGGTGAGCAGGATCACGCCACGGGCTTGGGCGATGGCAATGGTATTGCCCATTTTGTAGAAAAAAAGTTTTTCCAGCCCCACCTGATGCGGGCGCAGTTGGCGCAGCAACTGGCTCAAATCCTCGTGCAGCGTTTGCAGCCGCTCCGGCATCGAGTGTTGGCTGGGGGTGCTGATCACCCCATAATCCACAGGTTTCAACCCCGCAGATCCCGCCAGAATGCAACCAAAACCCATGGTTCCCAGACCTGGATCTAGGCCGAGGATGCGCTGCTCAGGTGGGGTGTCTCCTCTGTCGGCGAGGGGCGGGGGGATCTGACAAGGGCTATGGCCTGCCGGGTGACTGCGCATGATGGGGATGATCGGTGTGCAGGTAGGTCAGGCCCGAGATCAGGGTGAGAACCACCGCCACCCAAAAACAAGGGATCCCTCCCGGCCACCCCAAAATCAGCAAAGCAATGGCCAGGATTTGGGTTACCGTCTTGGCTTTGCCCCAGAAATTGGCACCGCGGATTTGGCTTTGGTTGACCCGCCAGCCGGCGATGGCCAGCTCCCGCCCCACCAGCAAAAACACGCCCCAAGCGGGGATCCGCCCCAGTTCCAGCAGGCCCAGCAGCGGCGCCAACACCAGCAGCTTATCCACCAGAGGATCCAAAAACTTGCCCATATCGGTTACCAAGCCATAACGGCGGGCCAAATGGCCATCCAGCCAATCGGTTGCCGCCGCCAACAGGAACGCCCAGAGGGCCAACCTCTCCCCCAGTGGGGATCGCAGGCTCAGGCCCAGCAAAACAAAAGGGATCCCTGCCAGCCGCAGCAGGGTGACGGCGGTGGGCAGGTTCACCCACTCCAGCTTGGCACGTTGGACGGCGCTGGGATTCTCCACCTTCGGATCTGGCCTCAAGGATCAGAACTATCAGAATTATCGGTAACGGCCCAGGCGCTCGGTGAGCAGGTGGTAAAACCCCTGGGCATCCACCCCAAAAGCCACCTGAACATTGGCGAGGCGACCACTGGATCCCCAGCGATCCACCACCGTCCGGCCCAGGTTCAAGGGGCTAGCCGTTTCCACCTCGACGTAGCAGGGCTTGAGCTCGAACAACTGCGGCTGTAACAGATAGGCAATCACACAAGGGTCGTGCAATGGCCCTCCCGGTAGCCCGTAGCGTTCTACGTCGACCTTACCGTAAAAGGTGAGCATATTGGCCACCGTCTGCCCAACGCGGGTGCCCAGGGCGCGGATGCGCTCAATCCGCTCCGGCGTGCTGAGGACCTGTTGGGTGACGTGCAAGCCCAGCATCACCACCTCCGGGATCCCGGCGCTGAGCACGATCTGGGCGGCGTGGGGATCGGTGAGGATGTTGAACTCGGCTGCCGGGGTAACATTCCCCTCAAAGGCGGATCCCCCCATAAACACCAGCCGCTGGATGCGCTCCACAATCCGGGGCTGCTGCACCAGGGCCACTGCCAAGTTGGTCATCGGGCCCAGCAAAGCCAAGGTAACCGGCTCAGGGGCAGCCATCAGCGTCTCGATGAGATAGGGCACTGCATGCTGGGATCCCAAAGGCATCTGGGGCTCCGGCAGATCCGCTCCGTCGATCCCGGTTTTGCCATGCACCTGCTCGGCGGTTTCCAGAGGGCGCAAGAGAGGTCGGGGGCAGCCAGCATACACCCCCATCTGCGGCTGACCGGCCAATTCACAGATCTGTCGAGCATTGCGGCTGGTTTTGTCCAAGGAGACATTGCCAGCCACCGTGGTAATGCCCAGCAATTGCAGCTCTTCTGGCGACGCCATAGCCAGCAGCAGAGCCACCGCATCGTCTTGGCCAGGGTCACAGTCGATGATCAGGGGCACCATAGGGATCTCGGCAGCAGCTCACTCACCCCTAGTTTAGGTTTTTCTCCCGCTCTTTTCCTCTGGCCGGTGAGCGCGGATCCCGGTCAGATTTAAGATAGGAAATATATCTTCATCCTTTGTCTTGTTGCCTGACACCCATCCACTGCGCATCAACCTGTTGCTGGATTGGGAGCCGCCAGCAGGAGAGCCCCTAGCTTGCGAGGACTGGCTACCCCCTGAACGCTTTGTTGTCGAGTGTTTTCAGGATCAAGCTACCTTCCTAGAGGCTCTTAGGAGACAAGACGGCCATGTCGATTGCTTGGTGCTCCTGGTGGATCCCACTCGGCTGCAAGAGCTGCACGATCTGGGCAATCAGCTCTGCGCGTGGGGACTGCTGCTGCCGACGGTGTTGGCGATTGTGCTGGAAGAATCCCACCTGCAAAAGGAAACACCGGAGACGGAAGGAGAGATCCCTGCCACCTCATCTTTGGTGAAAGCATTGCTCAAGCGAGAGCAGTTTTTCTACCACAACGCCACCCTCGTCCGTCCCATTTCGCCACAGGAGCTGAAGGGGCAGGTGCGGGCCGACTGTACCGCTTCGGGATCCCCTTCCGTCTTGGAGCTGCTGGTGGATCGGGCCATCGCCTTGTTTCTGCAGATGTCTCCCACCTGCGGCCTCCCGCAGGGCCCAGCGCATCCCAGCGATCAGCCCTACCTGGCTTACAGCAACCAACAACAACGGCGGCTGGCGGAGAAATTGCGGGAACGGCTGGGCTACGCCGGAGTGTACTATCATCGTGACCCAGAGCTGTTTTACCGTCGCCTCCCGCCCCACGAGCAGCAAGCCCTCATGCGACGGCTGCGTAACCTTTACCAGGCAATCGTCTTGGACTATTTTCAATCTCCCGAGACCGTCAATGCCCGCATCGACGAGCTGGTGGCCTTGGCCTTTTTTGCCGATATCGGCGCTGCTCAACTGCTGGAGCTGCACATGAACTTGATGGAAGACTTTGCCAAACAATTGAAGCTGGAAGGCCGCAGCGAAGAGATCCTGCTGGATTACCGCCTTACCCTGATCGATGTGATGGCCCACCTGAGCGAAATGTACCGCCGCTCCATTCCCAAACCTGCCCCAAGGGATCCTTAGATATGTCCACTCGCAAAGCCTATGTTCTCAAGCTCTACGTGGCGGGCAACACCCCCAATTCTCTGCGTGCCCTCAGCACCTTGCAAGACATCTTGGAAAAGGAGTTCCGCGGCGTGTACAGCCTGAAGGTGATCGATGTCTTGAAAAATCCGCAACTGGCAGAGGAAGATAAGATCTCGGCAACGCCGACCTTGGCCAAAATCCTGCCGCCACCGGTGCGGAAGATTATTGGCGATCTGTCCAACCGCGAGAAAGTGCTCATCGGCCTGGATCTGCTCTACGAAGAATTGGACGAAGAGGCTTGAGACAGGCTGCAGGAGCAAGGAGAGTGGGATGAACCAGTCATTGGGGCCTTCTGAGCCAGAAAAGCCACAAGATAACACCGCAGAGGACTCCACCGAACCAACCCCAGACAACCACCGGGCGGATCTCTCAGAGCTGCGAGGGATCCCCAAAAAACAGACGGGCATCGAGGGCTTTGAAGACATCAGTCACGGTGGGCTACCCCTGGGACGCACCACCTTGGTCAGCGGCACCTCCGGCACCGGCAAAACCCTGTTTGCCATGCAGTTCCTCTACAACGGCATCGTGAAGTATCAAGAGCCGGGGATCTTCGTCACCTTCGAGGAAACCCCCGCCGATATCATTCGCAATGCCTCCAGCTTTGGCTGGGATCTGCAGGCCCTCATCGACAGGGGCCAACTGTTTATCCTGGATGCCTCCCCCGATCCCGAAGGCTATGAGGTGAGCGGCAACTTTGATTTGTCGGCCCTCATCGAGCGCATCCAGTACGCCATTCGCAAATACAAAGCCAAGCGGGTCTCCATCGACTCAGTGACAGCCATCTTTCAGCAATACGACCCTGCCGGTGTGGTGCGGCGGGAGCTGTTCCGCCTGACGGCCCGCCTCAAGCAGGCCAATGTCACCACCGTCATGACCACAGAGCGCACCGACGAGTACGGCCCCATCGCCCGCTACGGCGTAGAGGAATTCGTCTCCGATAACGTGGTGATCCTACGCAACATCCTGGAGGGAGAGAAACGGCGGCGCACCATTGAGATCTTGAAGCTGCGGGGCACCACCCACATGAAGGGGGAATATCCCTTCACCATCACCAACGACGGGATCAACATCTTCCCCTTGGGAGCCATGCAGCTGACGCAGCGCTCCTCCAACGTGCGGGTCTCCTCCGGCATCGAGAAGCTGGACGAAATGTGCGGCGGCGGTTTCTTCAAGGACTCGATTATTTTGGCCACCGGCGCCACCGGCACGGGCAAAACCTCGCTGGTGAGCAAATTCCTGGAGCGGGGCTGCCTGGATGGGGAACGCTGCATTCTCTTTGCCTACGAAGAGTCGCGGGCGCAGCTGTCCCGCAACGCCTCCTCCTGGGGCATTGACCTGGAAGAGTTCGAGCGGCAGGGCCTCCTCAAGATCATCTGCGCCTACCCAGAATCTGCCGGCCTGGAAGACCACCTGCAGAAGATCAAAACCGAGATGATGGCCTTCAAGCCCTCCCGCATGGCCATCGACTCCCTGTCAGCCCTGGCGCGGGGAGTGAGCCAAAATGCCTTCCGCCAGTTTGTAATCGGGGTAACTGGCCTGGCCAAGCAGGAGGAGATCACCGGCTTTTTCACCAACACCACCGACCAATTCATGGGATCCCATTCCATCACCGAATCCCATATTTCCACCATCACCGACACGATTATCCTGCTGCAATACGTGGAGATCCGCGGAGAAATGGCCCGCGCCCTCAACGTCTTCAAAATGCGGGGATCCTGGCACGACAAAGGGATCCGCGAGTACCTGATCTCCAACGCAGGCATCCAAATCCGCGATTCCTTCCGGGGCTACGAGCGCATCATCAGCGGATCCCCGACCCGCATCAATGTGGATGAGAAAAACGAGCTCTCCCGGATTGTGCAAAACGTCCAGGCCCTCGAGGAAGAAGGGTTGTGAGCGGTTACAACAGTTCCGTGAGCGGGCGCGGCAACAGACCCGTTGAGTCAAGCGAATTTCCAACACCGCTCAACACCGCGCAAGCCCTGCACTTGCGGCTGGCAGGGAGGGATCGGCCCAGACAAGGATTTCCCCGCGGCCAATGGCGAACAGTGGTAACCCACCTACAAATTGGGTAGTATGCCTCTAGCAGTAGCGCAAAGGGCGGGGTTTCCCGGTGTGTTTAGCTTTTTCGGTGGCTCCAAAACCCGAACCATGCTTGGGGTGGACATCAACCCCGAGCGCATCGCCGTTGCCCAACTGAAAAAGCAGGGCAATGGTCGCTATCGTCTGGCCCACTACCACAGCGTGGACATGCCAGAAGGGGCGATGGTCGAAGGACGCATCCTCGATCCGAGCACAGTTGGCTTGATCCTGATGAATTTGCTCAATGAAAACAAGGTACCCACCAACCTGCCGGCAGCCACAGCAGTGCCCGTAAGGGAGGCCATCGTTCGTCTCATTCGCCTGCCTGCCGACCTACCCGCCGATGAGCTGCGCCGGGTGGTTTTGGAGCAGGAGGCCGAACTTTACATTCCCTATCCGCGGGATCAGGCGGATGTCGACTACCAGCCCTTGGGTCTCGATCTTTCCCAGGATGGCATTGAGCGCATCGAAGTCTTGCTGGTGGCCATCCCCAAAGAGGTGGTGGACAACTACCTGGAGGTGCTGCAGGCAGCCAATTTGCAGGTGCGCTGTGTGGAGCTGGCCAGCTTCTCCCTCATTCGCACCATCCGCGATCAGCTAATCCAGTACGGCCCCCAAGAGGCCGTGTTGCTCAGCTCCATCGGCTACGACAGCAGCGAGATCAGCATTTTGGTGAACGGGATCCCGCAATTTACCCGCACCGTCAACATCGGCACCATCCACATGCGGCAGGTGCTGGCCCAGTCCCTGAATTTGCCGGTTAGCCGCACCGGCGACCTGTTGCGAACTCTGAGGTTACCCTTGATCAACCCCACCGATATTTTGGCCACGGGAGAACAGCCAGCGCCCAGCAATCCCGGTGTAGCAGCAGTAACGCGCGTTGTCTCCGATTTGGCGGATGAACTGAAGCGCTCCATCGACTTCTTTACGAGCACAGAAAGCAGCTCGCCTGTGGTGAAAGTACTGCTGGCCGGAACTGGGGCAAGCATCGGCCAAATCGACGGCTTCTTATCTCAGTCGTTGAGCGTGGCGGTGGAGTTGGCGGATCCCTTTGGCAACATTGTCGTGCCGGATTCCGTGGAACTGCCCCTGGAGGAACGCCCAGCAATGGGAGTGGCCCTGGGGTTGGCGCTGCGGGAAGACACCAAGTAGCGGCAGCAGGCAGCGCAAGCTCGCCCAACCGATGGAATAGCGCACAAGGCGGTTAAAGAGATGTACACACCGGAGATCAATTTCCTCAAAGAAAGGCCGGATGTCCTCACCACAGCTCGAACAGGTGGGGGAGCAGTAGTCGCAGCTGAGGCTGCAGAGGGATCCCAGAATTGGATCCCGGCCATTGGCCTGGGGGTTGCTGTTGCTGCTGTAGCGATGGGAGCTTTTTGGTATTTCCAAGACAGCTTTTCCCGCCAGAGAGAAACCTTGAGGGCGGAGCGGGCTCGCCTTGACAGTGAGCTCAGCACAGCCAATGCTGAGTTGTCCCAGCTGCAGAATGCCAATCAAGAGCTGCAAACCATTCGCGCCCAAACGGAAGGGTTCCGCTCCTTTCTGAGATCCGTCCAGCCTTGGTCGGCCATCTTGGAAGAGCTGCGGCGCAAGATCCCCGGCCAGGGGGTATGGATAACCAACATCAGCGCTTCCGGGGATACTGTCAATATCCAAGGAGGGGCGCTGGACTTTCCCCTGGTGAACGACTTTTTGCTCACCCTGCTGGATTCCAACTTTGTTACCAGCGCCGTCCTGAACAGCAGCTCCCGGGTGGACGGCACAAACCTAACCGAGCCCAGCGTCACCTACGGCATAACCGTAACCATCCGTACCCTGGGGGATCCCGACCCAGAATTTACCCGCGAGCTGGAGCAGCGGGGAGCGATAGGCTTGGTTGAAAAGATCCGCATTTTGCGTCGAGTGGAGGCGAACTGATGACTGGATCGGTTGAAGGTTTTCCCGACGAACAACTGGTGGTTCCCCCGGCAGGGCCGCCGGTACTGCTGGGCGTGGAGCTGACCCCCATTCGAATTGGTCTTTTAATCGGGATCACAGGGCTAGGCGCGGCGGGGTTTCTGGCCTTCACCCAACTTCGCCCCTTGATCGAGGAGGTACAGGCTTTGGAAAGGGAGGTAGCCAACAAAACTACCCAGTTGCAGGACATAAAGAGCCAGATTGCCGGTTTGCAGGATGTGCCCAACCAGATCGAGAGAGCCCGCGTGGAGCGGGAACAGATCAGTGCTCTGCTCTCCACCCCCGAGAATGCCGACACGCAACTGCTGGATCTCAACCGGCTGGTGCAGGGGCAGCCCAACAGCGAGCTGCGCAGCTTTAGCCCTTCTCCACTGACTCCAGCGTCTTCGGCCAATCCGGAAGTGCCTGGGATCATCGCTCCCGCCATCCAAGTGCAGACCACCCGTGTCGCTCTGCGTGGCCCCTATACGGAGCTGATCAATCTGATGGGAGATATAGAACGTCTGCGCACGCTGTTCCGGGTGAGCAACATCAGCTTAAATCCTGTTCAAGACACAGGGGAACTGGACGCTGCTTTTGATTTGATTGCCTACATCTACAACAAAGACGTTCCGTTGGGCACTGCTCCTCCACCTGAAGGGCAAACGGCACCTGGTCAGTAGCCCAGCCATGCCTTGACTCAGGGGGGGATCCTGCCAGTGCGGGATCCCCTTTGGTTTTCAGAAGACGGGAACAACCGCCGGTTCAGCACGGATAGTGTTGCCGAATCGAAGATCTGGGAAAAATTTCTTCCGAAACGGCTACAGGTAGTGGCAAAGTCCGAGATTTCGGCTTTGATCAGGGAAGCACGGGGTGAACGAGGCCAAAGGCACCCGTGGCGAGGTGAAGCAAGAATACGACTGGGTGAAGGAGTGAGGTGTGAGGATGATGAACCGTCGAGTTGCTTATGGGTGTGCGTTGGGCTTGATCCTGTCCCTGCCCCCATTGGCCTTAGAAAGCCGGGTCAATGAGGCAGCCGCTCAACAGTTGACCTCCGCAAACCCGCAACGCCTCAGCCGCATCACAGATATCCGCCTGGTGCCCAACGGCAACCGCATGCAGTTGGAGATCAACACCGAAGGGGGCGCTCGCCCACAGGTGTTCTTTACCCAGCAGGGACAATCTTGGATCGGGGACATCACCAATGCTCAATTGAGCGGAAGCCAGGGCCGCTATCGCCAAGAGTCTCCCCTGCCAGGGGTGCGCTTCATTGAGGCCTGGCAGTTGAGCAACGACAGCGTGCGGATAGAAATAGCCGGTGTGGCCGCAGCTCCCCAAGGCTTGCTGGCTCGGCGCAGCCCGACGCAGTTGGTCTTCGACTTTGAGGGCCTACCCTCTGCTCCACCGGCCCCCCTAGCGGCGGTTCCCCCTCAACCCTCGTCCAACCCAGTAGCGCCCGGCCAACCGGCGTCACTAAACCGACCTCAGCCCGTGGCTCCTGCTCCTCAGCCCGCAGCTCCTGCCCCTGCCTCCCAACCGGTCGCTCAAAACCCTGCCCCTCCGCAGACAACTCAAGCGGCTCCTCCTGCACCTGCTGTTCCTGCTGCACCCGTGATTTCTCAGGTCCCCCCTGTGGGCCAGCTCAACCAACCTCAATTGCCGCCGGGAAGTTTGCCCACCGAATCTCCTTTTCAGGGGAGAGCTGTGGCTCCTCCTGCTGGCGATATTGCCGTTGGCACAATCCTGCCTGATCCACCTACAGTGGATCTCGGATCCAATGCCAGGATTAGCTTGACCTTGAAAGATGCTCCTGTGGGCGATGTGCTGAGCTTGTTGGTGCGGCGAGCAGGGTTGAATGTGGTGCTCAACGACGTCCCACCCGATCTAACCATCTCTCTGGATGTGCAAGACTCGCCCTTACAGGAGACATTCAACTTTATCTTGCGGCTAAAACAGTTGCAAGCCCAGCGAAGGGGCCAAACCGTATTTGTTGGACAAAACCTGCCAGGGGTGACTGGGATCCTGGTGCGCAATTACCGCGTGAATCAGGCAGTCGCCACCGATTTGGCCAGTCGGCTGGAAGAAGTTTTGAACGCCGTTGCTCCCGGTGCCCAATTCGTTGTGGACGAGCGCACCAACTCCATTACGGTGATCGGCAACTCGCGGCAGCAGGACATCGCGGCTGCTCAGATTGCCCAATTGGATGTGCGTCGGCGACAGGTTTTGATTTCCCTGAGAGCAGTTGATATTCGCTTGGACAAAAACGAAAGCTTATCAGTTAACTTGGGAGGGGCATCTGGCAACTTTGCCCTTGGAACCTTGGGAGACGCCAACTTTGGTGGACGACCGCTCAATCAACCTGCGGGATCCTCGGTAAGCTCTATCGGCCCTGCAGGCCCATCAGGATCCATCACGGGAATATTTAACACTCTCAACCGGCTGCAGCAGTCTTTGGCTCTAAGAGTGCAGTCTGCAATACAAAATGGAACTGGAAAAATTCTAACTGACCCCAAAGTTGTGGTGGCAGATGGCGGATCCAGTCGAATTAGCATTGCAACCAGCGTGCCCGTTAACGTTGAAACCATCACCATACCCCAGGGCGAAAACCAGCCTCCAGTTGTTACTCAGCGTTTGCAGCGAGAGGATGCTGGGGTTATCCTTGACGTCTCAGAAGTTAGAATAGATGACAATGGGTTTGTTACCCTGACCATTCAGCCGGAAATTTCTATTCCTGTACCCAGTCAAATATTGGGAGGCGGAGACTTTGCAGGCATTCTACTTTTCAATATTGACAGGAGGCAGCTACAAGCATCTCAGCTCAGGTTAAGAGATGGGCAAACCTTTATTATTGCTGGCCTCATTCAAGACAGGGACATCGTTGACGTTCAAAAAGTGCCTTTCCTAGGCGACTTGCCTCTTTTGGGTGCTTTGTTCCGCTCTCAGAGTGTGAATAACGAGCGCAATGAGGTGGTCTTCATGCTAACGCCCTACATTATGGATGATAATGTTGCTTTTGGTCTTCCTCCCAATCCGTAAAATTCCCAATCCGTAAAATAGGGTTATGCCGAACTGCCAAGTTTCGTGACATCCTCCTAACACTGATACTATAGGCACAGCGCAGGACCCATAGCTCCCCACACCCCTCATGAGTTAACTCTCGACAGTCCTGAGTTACTGGCTGCATTAGCTTCGGGATCCGTTGAGTTGCACTCAGCAGCTAATGGCTTCTTCAAGTGGCCTGGGATCCACCTCGGGCAACAAGCGCCAATTCCACCTGATTTTCTTGGGGCTGCCCCAGTTGCACCTCCACATCTCGGCCAAAGAAGCCTTGCATTTTTTTCTGGTAGCTTTCCTGCCATTGTTGGAAGGGAACCTTGGGGGAATCGAACAGAAGCACCAAGGTATACCGGCCATCTCGCAGCTCTTCTCTGTACCCTCTCACCTTGGGCAGATCTGCTTCCAGAGGGCCGCGCAGACCCAGAAACTCCAGGGCATCTTCCAGGTGGGCATTAGCCCCGTAGCTATATTTGGTGATATCGGCGCGGACTTGCTTTTGAATTTCCGTGGCCTGCTGGGCGCGGGCTTGGATCACCTCGAGAGAAGGGGCGGCCAGGGCAGGTACCGGCTTGAGTTCCACTACCTTCATGGTCACCCCTCCCAACAGCAAGGGGATCCCGGCAAACAGGCCAATGAGATTGAGGGTGGGATCGTTGTAGTGGGCAAAGCCCCAAGCCGTGGCGGCAACGCCGGCCAGCAACACGAGAGTGCTCAGGGGGAAGGGCAGTTTTTCAAACATACAGGAGAGGAAGAAAGGCCACCTGAAAACCCAGGCTAGCAGGAAAAGCGCCAGCGGTGGACTTAGCCTCCATTGGGATGGATAATCACAAAATGCCCACCTGGTGTGTTGAGGAGTGGTCTGTGGTTCTGTCCAATCTGTCCAAAACCTCTCGTTGCTTGCGCTCGCTGGATCGCAAAGCCCAGGAGCGAGCACCTCTATTTGAGGCCATCCGCCACTATTGCAGCTTGGATAAGGCTCCTTTTCACACGCCAGGCCACAAACAGGGACGTGGGATCCCTGCCGACTTGCGGACCTTTTTGGGAGAGAACGTCTTCCGGGCGGATCTGACCGAGTTGCCAGAGGTGGACAACCTCCACGATCCCGATGGCGTGATCCGAGAGGCCCAGGAGCTGGCGGCAGCAGCTTATGGAGCGGATCGCAGTTGGTTTTTGGTCAACGGTTCCACCTGTGGCGTGGAAACACTGGTGATGGCGGTGTGCGATCCGGGAGACAAGATCCTCTTGCCGCGCAACTGCCACAAATCCGCCATTGCCGGGGTGATCCTCTCTGGGGCGGTGCCGGCCTATATCGAGCCGGATTTTGACCCGGAGCTGGGCATTGCCCACGGGATTACCCCAGCCGGTTTGGAGGGGGCCTTGGCGGAGCATCCCGATGCCAAAGGCGTTTTGGTAGTCAGCCCCACCTACTACGGGGTTTGCTGCGACCTGGAATCTCTGGCAGCCATCGCCCATGCCCACGGCCTGCCGCTATTGGTGGACGAGGCCCACGGGCCCCATTTTGGGTTTCATTCGGAATTGCCCATCTCGGCCCTGGAAGCCGGAGCCGATCTGGTGGTGCAGTCCACCCACAAGGTGATCTCCGGCATGACGCAAGCCTCGCTGCTCCACCTGCAGGGATCCCGTATCGACCCCAACCGGGTGCGCAACGTTCTGCAACTGCTGCAATCGACCAGTCCCAGCTATGTGCTGATGATGTCGCTGGATGTGGCGCGGCGGCAGATGGCACTGGAGGGAGAAGCCCTGCTGGGCCAAGCCTTGGCTTTGGCAGATCAAGCCCGCGCCCGTCTCAACCGCATCCCCGGCTTGCGCTGTTTTGGCCCAGAGCGTATCGGCTCCACCCCTGGTTTTTTCGATTTCGACCGCACCCGTCTCACGGTAACGGTGACAGAGCTGGGGTTGTTCGGCTTCGACGCTCACGACTGGGTTAACGATCACTTCCACGTGCAGCCGGAGATGTCCACCCTGCACAACGTGGTCTTTATCGTTAGCATCGGCAACACCCAGCGAGACATTGACCGCCTGGTGGAAAGTTTCGCCGCCCTGTCGCAACATTTTCAGGGATCCCGCCCATCCAGAGCGGCAATGGAAAAAATGCAGCGGCTGGCACAACTGCCCCGTCCTTGCTTGCCACCACAACGGCTATCACCCCGGGAGGCTTTTTTTGCTCCCATTCAGCGGGTGCCTTTCCAAGAAGCAGTGGGCCATATCTGCGCCGAGATCATCTCCCCCTATCCACCTGGGATCCCGATTTTGGTGCCGGGAGAAGAGGTGACTCAAGAGGCGGTGAACTATCTGCTGTTGGTGCATGAGGCAGGCGGCTTTATCAACGGCCCAGAGGATGTGCGCCTACAAACCCTGAAGGTGGTCAAAGCAACGGCCTAGTCCTCTCCAGCAGGTTTATGGACGGGTTTTTGCCGTTTGCGCCGGGGGGAGCAGCGGTAGGGAGTTTGCCGGAGTGCCGGGGCGGCGGGCTACCTTCACCCGATCCACCCGTGGCCCCTCCATGCGCACCACCTGAAACTCCATCTCTTGGTAGGTGAACTTTTCCCCAGCACGTGGGATCTTCTGCATGTGGTAGATCAAAAAGCCCCCTAGCGTTTGGTAATCCTCGTGCAGAGGCAGGTTGAGGCCACAGCGCTCGTTGATCTCTTCAATATCTAGCTGAGCCTGGATGAGCAAGGTATTTTCGTCAAGTTCTTGGATGTCCGGCTCCTTGGTGTTGGGATCCGGGCCATCGGAGAGCTTGCCGACAATCTCCTCCACCAAGTCTTGAATGGTGATCAGGCCCGCCGTGCCGCCAAACTCATCCACCACCACCACCATCGGCCAGTGGTGCTGCCTCATTTCGGGCAACAGTTCGGCAATCGGCTTGTTCTCCGGCTCAAAGTGGGCCTCGCGGATAAAAGGCGTGATGGGGCTGTGGAGGTCGATGGATCCCTTGGCCAGCTCCCCAATGACTTCCTTGACGTGGATCAGCCCGCGGATGTCATCCAAAGACTCGCCAAAGACCGGATAGCGGGAGTGCCCCGATTCCGCCACCTCCGCCAGCACTTCTTGCACCGTTGCAGTTTCCGGCACCGCGTCGATGCTGGTACGCGGGATCATCACCTCGCTGGCCACCGTCTCGCCAAACTCGAAGATGTTGCTCAAAAGCTCTCGCTCTTCCGCCTCGATGTTGCCCGACTCCACCGAGGAAGCGATCAACAGTTGCAGCTCCTCCACCGTCATGGTGCTGTAAAAGGAAGTGGCCTCGGGGATGCGGACGCCCAAGATGCGCAGCACACAGCGGGAGGAGAAGCGGAGCAGCTCGACAAAAGGATGCAAGAAGCGGCTTACCAAGCGGTTGAGCCAGGCCAGTTTGAGCGCAATCGGCTCCGAATAGAGGATGGCCAGAGTCTTCGGGATCAGCTCCCCTACCACGATCTGAAAATAGGTGAGCAGCGAAAACACCAGCACCACTGCCACCCCTCGAATAAGGGCCGGATCCAGGTTCTGAAGCCAAGCCAACTGCCTCAAGGCCAGAAACAGCGTCGGCGCCACTTGCGTAGCCCCGATCCAGCCCAACAACACACTGGCCAGGGTAATGCCCAACTGGGTGGTGGAGAGGGCATATTCCAGTTGCTCTTGGGCTTTTTGCACAAGAGCTGCCTGCCGGTTCCCTTCGCTGGCCAACTGCACCATCCGGGAGCGCCGCGCCGATACCAAGGAAAACTCGACCGCGACAAAGAAAGCGTTGATGACCAGAAGACCGATGACCCAAAGGAGACTAAGCGACGCATCTCCCCACGAAAGCTCAGTGTTGGGGAAAGTAGCCGCCGAGGCTAAAGGGGGGTCGTCCATCAGGGGGAGCAGCAAGACGGATAGACAGCATTCTAGCTCAGCCTGACCCCACCACCTGTCCCTAGCCAGCTGTCGAACCGGCTTCAGCCATCAGGCAGCTACCGTGTAGACGCTTTCCCCATGCCCAAAAGGAAAGGGATCCCCGGCTTTCGCAGTTCTCATTCATCAAGCAGTAACAGCTACAACCTTTTCCGGCAACGCTCACCCCCGCCTAGGCAAGGGCACCTCCTGAGTGCTGGTTGTCGATATCGACAATGTCACCGGTAGTGGCGTCGATCTTGACTTTAATGTCGTTGGTAAATTTCACTTCCCAAACTAGGCGCCCATGTTTAAGCTCCAACTCATCTTTTTTGATCATTTTTTGATCACGGCATTGGGCACGGCAGATCGAGCGATCTGAATGGCTTCCTCAATGGGGATACCCAGAGCAAAAGATTGGGCAAAAGCAGCCCTCCGGCTCCCACCCGTCGACAGCATCGGGCTAGCGGGGGACAAAATGCCAAGCAAAAGTAAGGCAGCAATCGAAAGTTTTGCAGGCTTTATTTACAGCTGCTTGAGCAACCACCTCCTTACCCTACCACCCTGAGACTCAAGAAGCCTTGCCACAAGGAGCATTGCTGCCTTCACAAGGAGTTCACCCCCTTTGCGTCATAGGGTGTAGCTGCTCGGCCCCTCTTCAGCTACGAACTGTTTGCTTCTCCAATCCAACCCTCTCAGAAATGGACTGGCTAAACAACGCTGCTGCGGGGGAGGAATACCTCTACGCCTATCCCGCGTGCTGCTACTACAGGCAGGGAAGTCATGCTGACGTTGGAGCTCCCGGCACTGCACGAATCGGTGATAATATTCCTACCTCTCATTCCTACCCCGGTGGGTGCCGACCATGCCAGATTTTCTGCCCTACGCCTACTTTCAGGGCCAGATTGTCCCCTTTGCTGAGGCGAAGATCTCCATTGCCACCCATGCTCTGCACTACGGGACAGCGGCGTTCGGCGGCCTACGCGGGATCCCTGATCCGCAAAACCCGGATCAAGTTCTGGTGTTCCGTCTGGATCGCCATTGCCGACGACTGAGTCAAAGCGCCCGCCTGCTCTGTTTTGATCTCCCTGCTGAACGGATTGAGCAGGTGATCGTCGAGCTGATCCGAAAAAACCGTCCCTCCACGTCTTTCTACATCCGCCCCTTGGTGTACACCTCCGACCTAGGCATCTCGCCGCGGCTGCACAACATTGAGAAAGACTTTTTCGTGTACGGCTTGGAACTGGGGGACTACCTCTCGCCAGAGGGAGTCAGTTGCCGCATCAGCTCTTGGGCCCGGCAAGAGGATCGCAGCCTACCATTGCGGGGCAAGATCACCGGCGCCTACATCACTTCCTCTTTGGCCAAAACCGAGGCGGCGCAGGCTGGCTATGACGAGGCCATTTTGATGAACTCCCAGGGCAAAGTGAGCGAAGCCTCGGGCATGAACATCTTCATCGTGCGCAATGGCGTGTTGATTACCCCCAGCTTCGACCAAGATATCTTGGAAGGGATCACCCGCGACAGTGTCCTCACCCTGGCCCGTGATCTGGGGATCCCTACCCAAGAACGGCCCGTTGACAAATCGGAGCTATTGATTGCTGACGAGGCCTTTTTAACCGGCACTGCTGCCAAGATCACCCCCATTCGCCAGATCGAGCAGTACGTCCTGCCCCCCTCCCGCCCCATCACCGAGCAGTTGCGGCAGAAGCTGACGGCAATTACTGAAAATCGGGATCCGGCCTATGCCCATTGGGTGAAGGTGATCCCTCTGAAAGAAAGCTAGTCCCTAGTCGAGGGGAGAAGCGTCATTATTAAACTGAGCACTCTAGATGGGTAGAGGGGGATCCCTTGCACGAAATTTCCATTACCTGGGCCGACTACCACCGCAAAATCGAGGAGTTGGCCGTCAAAGTCTACGAAAGCGGGTGGGAATTTAACCAAATCGTCTGTATTGCCAAGGGGGGGCTGCGCATCGGCGATACCTTGGCCCGTCTTTTCGACCTGCCCCTGGCTATTCTCTCAGCCTCTTCCTACTCTGGGCCCGGTAACCGCCAGCGGGGGCAACTGACCTTCTCGCGGGATCTAGCCATGACCACCGCCAACCTGGGCAGCCACGTGCTATTGGTGGACGATCTGGCAGACTCTGGCATGACCCTAAAGCGCTCTGTCCACTGGCTCAAGCACCACTACGGCTTCTACATCGAGGAGATCCGCACCGGCGTACTGTGGTACAAGGCCGCCTCCGTCTATCAACCCGACTACTATGTGGACTATTTGCCGGATAACCCTTGGATCCACCAGCCCTTTGAGCCCTACGAGCAGATGACGCCCCAGCAGCTGATGCAGTTGCTACGCTCTTCCGGTTAGTTGAATTTGCTCAAATTGGCTTGCTCGCGGCGCCTGCAGTGTCTAACGTCAGTTGGACTTCTTGGCATGAGCTGTCTACTTACGATTGCCCACCCCCACTGCAAGCTCTGTTCCCCAGAAAAGTTGAATGACTTGCTCGTACAACAGAAACCACCCAGCCCTGGAAAGCTCCTTGCTCAACACAAGCAAAAGAGCAAAATTCGGATCCAACTTTCTAAACCGATATCATGTCTGCAACTTTTTCCAGATCTGAAGGATGAATCGCAATAATGTTTAGAGTAGAAATCGAGTATTGCTGAGTCTTGATCTTGGCTAGCTTATTCAGGAAATGGTTGTAGGTGTAAAACTCATATCCCAAAGGCTCCAGTATTTTAGCTGTAGAAGTTCCAGTAACTTTAGGGCCGTGCTTGTTTTCAAGAATAAGAACAGGGTGACTGGCGGCAAGCAACTCTAGACTGCCGGAAACGACCTGCTCTTCCGCGCCTTCTACATCAATCTTGATAAGATCAATCCGGGGTTCACCTTTCGAACGCCACACAGAGTCCAGGGTAACAAGATTCACAATTTTTCCTTCACCATTATTTGACGCCTGCCCTGATGCCTGCTTCGGATTTCCGATAGAGTTAAATGCCCCAGATCTTTCTTCTCCTAACTGAACAGTGCCTTCATGCTCACCGGCAGCAGCTTCGATAAGGAAGACAACATCCTCTAGGGAGCTGGCACTTATTGTCTTCCGCATACACTGAAGACAAGAAGCCGTGGGCTCAATTGCGATTACACTACCCGTAGGGCCTACTCGATGCGCAGCAAGGAAAGTATATACTCCAACATTTGCCCCTACATCGATTACGTTCATCCCTGGTCTTAAAAAGTGCTTGCAGAAGCTAATCTCGCTCTCAAGCCATTCTCCTTGAGTAAGTAGAACGCGCGTGACAACACTCGAGAACGAAGGCTCGAGGGAGAGTCTGCAATTTTCATAGTCAAAATAGAGATCGGGCTGCGCAGGGAAAGAGGCTGTTTGCACTTGAGACACAACCTCCCACAGTGCAATTTCCTTGACCAGGCATGCTTGGCGATGAGTTGGATCAAGGCTAAGTATATGGTTAATTGGTATTAGCCCTTCTATCTTTTTCTGCGAGAGAAGCTCAATCGCTACCGCCAGAGCTGCTTGTTCATCATCTGGATCTATCGAATAAGTTAGGTTCCAAAATCGCATGGCTTCTGGGCTGTATACGACCCCAATATGAGTAGCTATCCATCTGGCTAAATAATAGAGGTAACTGTGTTTCGTGTAAGCATTTGGGCGGGCAGAAACTTCGCTTTCAACCCAGATGGGGAGATCTATCGCTTTGGAAGGACGTAAACCTGCCGCTTCTGTGCACAGAAATTCTAGTAGAGCGTAGGCATCTTCAAAGGCGCGAGGACGATCGCCCAGTACCAGTAGAGCATGTATTCGATTTAGCCAGCAGGGAACATGGCGGGGATCCTTAGCCAAACTTCTTCGCCACAGGGATAGTGCCTCTTCCCAAGCAGATTGACGTGTTGAGACTGAAGCATCAGCACTTAGGGATCGAATGAGCTCGATCCCAGCTTGGTTCCATTCATCTGGAGTTGAGTACAAGTCGTTGGGGTGAAACGTATAAGTTTCGTGGGATTTACCTTCTAGAATATGGAAGAAGGCAGCTTCCATGCTGCGAGCATGTTCTCTTGGATCCCAAATTACTGACCAACGACGGGAATCCCTGATATTCCTCTTGATCTGGTTAATCCACTTTGGATCATTGCCCAGTTGGATCCCACGTTGGATAAACTCTTCTACTGACCAAGTGATGCAATCTTCAAGGCCTACATTTTTCAGCAAGCTATAGCTCATTCGGCCATAGTAATGGCGACCTACCAAGGTGAGAACTGGCACGCCCATGTAGAGGGCTTCCATAGTGTGGGTTGCGCCTGTGTAGGGAAAGGTATCTAAGACCAGATCCACCAAAGCCAGTTGGCCGCGATGCTCTTCTACAGTGCTGGTTTTGGCTAGAAATCGGACGCGATCCAAAACATCTAATTCTTTGGCTCTTTCCTGATAGCGCCTGATAACTGTGGCAATTTCCCCCGAGCCTTTGACAATTAGGATACCGTTAGGTACGGCTTCTAGAATCTGCAGGTGAGCATCAATGCATTCAGGGGTGCGCTTGTAGGCACTGGCCGCAGTTAGAAGAACAATATCTTGCGGATCGATTCTCAGCTTAGCTCTGAAATCTATCTTATCAGCGGGCAGGACGTCCAGATAGTCCACAGCACAGTAGCTAGGCAAGCGGATAATTTTTTCATGGTAATCGGCCTGTGCATCTTCAGGAAGGACATAGGGATCGGCGAAAAAGTAATCAAATTCCGGCAAACCAACAGCATCTCCACCCAGCCAACCAATTTGGATAGGAGCGGCCCGCAAAGCTGCTACGATGCTGGCATCGTGACTGGTAAGGGAGTCCATAAAAACCATGATATCGATGCGATCCTCACGCGCTTGAGCAGCTACTTGAGGCGGCTTGGTTTCTCCTGGAAAAAAGCGAAAATGGAGATTTTCGTGAGAGCGAAACTTTTGATACATATTGTCATGACTGGCCATATCTTCATTTTTCCACCCCTGGTAGTAGTAGTAGACAACGTCCAGAAGATCGCGAGATAGGTTCCTGAGAGTAGCCTCACTGAGAAAGCCAACCGAATGTCGCTGAAAGCAGTTACCCAGAAAGCCTACTCGCAACTTGCGCTCAGCTCTACCGGATCTGCAGTAATCTTGCTGGTTTCTCTGCCAATACTCTGACCAGAGGAAGTCTCGCTGAGAAGCCATTAAGCTTAGGCAATCGTTAAAGATTCTACCACCAATCTGCTGGTAACGACGAATCAGAGAACGATCATCAGTTAGATAGCTCCAGCAAAAGCAAACTCGAAACAGAATGACTTTAGCAATCGTTAGACTCTCGAGTAGATTTTCATCGTTAATTCTTAGTGATCCTAAGTCGGCTTCCCTCGATAAAATTAAGTCTATAATTTTCTGGATAACAAGGTTTATCCGTTCTGGCTGGGCAGCATGGATCAACTTTTCCAGCGATTCTGATAGAAGGGATAGACGAAGAGTAAAGTTCTCTTGCACCTGTGAGCTCTCGGCCGCCGTGATGAGAGCTTCTCCTAAAATGGAATAGCCATCACTGGTAGAGTTCTGGAAGAAGGCGCGGGCTGCCCTCTGAAAAAAGTCACCGATTAAGTCCTCTATCGTCCACAAACCTTCATAGCGCTTCGCCTGCTCGGGATCCACCGCATTGGCTAGCTGGGCCAGCAAAGCAGCAAATCCAGATCTTTGTTCCTCCGGAAGAAAGACTTGTAAAGTTGTGGCCACCTCAAAAAACAAGCTCAGGTAGCCATCGTCCCATAGCCGCGCGAGCAATTCAGTAAGGAGTGGCTCCTGAGTAATATCGAGGCTCTTCTCGCCGCCTAGGCTCTCCAGTAGGGCTTGCCCATAAAAGCCAACTGCCAGCTCATCCTGAGCTTGCAGGGCCCGCATCAGCAAAACTTGGGTGTTGACCCGCCGGCTTGGATCCAGCTCAAAGGCCATCTCCCGCAGCTTCAGACAAACCTGGAGACGCTGCTGCGGCTCCTGCGTGGGGCTATTTTCTAGACGGCCTGCGAGGGATAGTAACAAATCCAAGACTTTCTCCTGGGACAGGATCCCTGCCCTCACCAGAGGCGTGTAAAGCTGGTAAGCAAGGCTCAGCTGGCCAGCAGCCAAGGCCTGCTCCAGCGCTGACAAGGTAATTGCCTCTGGCTCAGAGGGGGAAGCCAAATCATTGGCTGAGGAGAGGTCAAAGAAACCCCACAGGAACTCCCGCCAATCCTTTGCGCCTTGCTCTCGGTAAAAAGCCACCAACCACTCCACAAAAGCATCGGGAGACTGCTGAAGCAGTTGCTTGGCTTCTAGGATCCGAGCTTGCAGCGTAGGGTTCATAGGTTGAAGGAAGAGTGCTAGTCTTAATCTGCCATGCTGAGGCCGGCTCAGCTAAACCACTGACCTGTGTCAGGCTCATCTGGCAAAAATCCGCAATTGCGCCAGGGAGCAGGCTGTTATGAGTCGCCCTTGAGCGGGGTAAGTTAGCACTAGCAGGTGAGCTGCACAGTTAACTCTCTAGTTTGCTAAAGGATCTGGTACTCATGAGCGCAAAGTCTCGTCAGTCTCTGTTGCGGGCCAAACTGGCTCAGCAAATTCTCTCCAAAGCCAAGGGCTTCACCCTGATTGAGCTGTTGGTGGTGATTGTAATTGTGGGTGTGCTGTCTGCAGTGGCAATCCCGCAGTTCTTAAACCAAGTGCGCCGCTCCCGTACAGCCGAAGCTCAAGCGGCTCTCACTGAAGTAGGCCGTGCCTCTGAAGTCTACCGACTCGACTTCGGCGTCTATCCTCACGAGTATGATAGGATCAAGTTCGGTGGAGACAATAATGACAAGTACATGAACGATCCGTGGAGGGCTCCCAACTACACGCTACCAGTGCCTACTGAACGTTCGACCAGTGCTCCTCACGCACTAAGGTGGGACACAACATCCACCGGTGCTCCATACATCACCAGGTCTGGTTCAAACATTCAATGCACCATTGGGCTGGGAGCGCAGGAGACAGTTGTGCCTACTCTGAATACCTTTGTTGGTAAGAGCTGTAACGTCTTTCAATAATTTCTCTTTTCACTTCAAGTACTCCATGGCTCCCTATAGGGAGCCTTTTTCTTACCCTGACTAGTCTCGCACTGGAGAGCGGATAAGAGCTCAGACTAAACCGGTGAGGTAGAGAGAGATGACAGTAGCTGGGAAGGGTAGCAAATGCGTGTGAGAATGCCGTTTTCCATGAGGCTTTGACTGGCTTCAGGATTGTTGTAAAGTATAAACTCCTGATAGAGAGCTTCCATGCGAGTTCTATCTCCCGAGCAGTAAGCATCCCGTGAGGTTAAGTGAAAAGGCACCCGAATAGGATTAGACTTGGAGCGCCACCAGTAGTCGGGAAAGTTTCCCAGTTGGGCGTATTTTTTATAGTAGTTCTGGAATCCGCAGTTCAAGTAGTGCAAAATAGAGAGAGACGACGTTACTAGAGTATGATCCCCTGGAATATCAAAGCTATGTACGCTGTTAGGCAGAAGAGAGGGATAGATCCGAGCTGCTGACTTTCCATTCTGGTAAGCCAAAAAGTATTGACTCTTACTAGAGATCCTCTGAAACTGGGTATAGAATCCGGGATCCAAAATAGCAGGGTTTCTCTTAAATAAAGTGACCTCGCGGAAGTAGTCTTCGATCTCAAACGCTTCGGGAGCTGCTTCGTGGTTTAGGAACGTAACCTGGAATATATCGTCGCTTACTTGATCAAACCAATCCAAAGCCATCATCTGGCCAGGATAAAAAAGCTCATCTCCATCAATATGAAGAATCCAGTCCATGCCCTGATCCAGGGCAAGTTGTATAGCCGTTTCTACGTTAAGGATCTGACGAGCCATGACCTCATAGCCAACATGAGGGCCATATTTTGGGTAGAGAACATTCCCCAATGCTTGTTGGACTTGCAAAGCTTCATCATTGGGAATAGCCGTTACATTGGAAAACTGAAGTGCTACCTGAAAGTGGGATCCTCTGGATCGTCAAAGAAGATATAAATACGGGCAATTCCAAGGGCAAGGTGATAGCGAATGAACGACTCCAAGCACACGCCTGGATCCCGAACAGTGGTAATTATGCAAACTCTGGCCATGGTGGAGCTGCAAGCCTTTAGGTGAATTGCTTGGCTCCTAGCCAAGTATTGATAGTGAAGCGGCTATCGGCAAAGGCTTGGCTAGGGCTAAATACCGGCAGGATTTCATGTAGGCAACTGCTGGAGAAGAAGACGATGCTGTTATTTGTAGGAGTTACCTCATCGTATGCCCCGTGCAGGATTGGTGGATGAGGTTTTTGCCTTTGGGTATCGTAGATGCGCAGCTCACCTCCTCGATAAGGCTTTGGCTCTTTGTGGAAGTAATATACGCAGCTCACCTGGCGGAAGGCAGTTTGTGGGTAGGAGTTATCGGTGTGGGCGGTAAAGAAGCAGCCATCATGGCTGGCAATCATCTCCATCTCAAAGATTTGAATGTCAAAGTTCTCAATGCCTAGCTCAGCAAAAATCTGGGGAGCAACAGCCGCAATTTTTTCTCGCAGCAGGGATCCATGCTCCTGAAAGTAAGCGAAGTCCAGCCTCAGGGAGCGGCGAAATTTTAGTGACTCTGCCTCGGTGTTGCTCTTGCTGTAGCTCTTGGAAGGGATAAACTTGTCTTGGTGGGTAATGGCATGTTGGAGAATGGCTTGGTTGAGCTCTTGAGGCAGGAAGTTATCCAGCTTGATGTATTTACAGGGGTAAAACCGGTTGGGTTCTGAGGGATCCGGCTGGGTAAAAGTCAGGAATACCGGGTTAGCTACCAGCAGTGATCCAGGGCTAATTGCTTGGATGTAAGCGAGATCCTGCTCGGTTAACCCTTTGTGCTGGGGATCCCAAGTGAGGAGATGGATCCCTTGGCCTAGATTGGGCAAAACCTTCTGCAGATGAAAACTGGGATCTATCCCCATCAAATCTAGGTTGGCTTGGGCTATGGCTCCGTAGCGGCAATGGTTGACCAAGTATAGGGCTGAGTCGGCCAAGTAATCCCGCAGTAGCAAAGACTGAAGCAGACAGGTACGGTAGTCCGTGAGTTCAGTCCAGAAACAAACGCCAATCTGGGTCTCTGGGAAACATTGACCGAGATCTGCCAAAAGGGCAGGAATGGGGCCTTCTAGGAGTAGAACCCGTTCTTCTAATCCCAACTGAGAAATTTGGGTTTGGATATCTTCTGTGCTGATTGACTTTTCGGATGAGCTCTGTAGGGGATTCCGTAGAATCACTGCTAACTTTTCAGGATAGCGAAGCATTGCCTGCAAAACAGCTGCGGACTCTTCCCAGCCAATCTGGCAGAAGATTTGCTGGCTAGGAAGGCAGGCTAAAGCCCAATCTAAGAGCTGGGTGAGACTCTGAGCTTGCTCCAGTTCTAGGAGAAGATCCTGAGCAAGGTCTTGGCAATCCATGGGGAGGGATCCCTGACGTCTGCTCTAGCTTAATGTACCCGGATCCACCCCCAGTTCTCACAACTTTTAGGCCAGGCGCTCAGCCCTTTGCTGCTCCAGTTCAGCCTTGGCAGGCATCAGTTCCCCAGCGGCAGTGGCCCACAGAATCCAGGTGGCCTCCTACCCTCCCACTTCGCTGGGTACAGCCTCAAAACCTCGCTCGGCATGGGTGGTGGAGATGAGCAAGTCCATCTGGCACGTGTGCCGCCAGCTTTCCATGGGTATGCCATTGTCGTAGGAGAGCTCGTCTTGGGTAGGGGCCATCCAGGCAGGTAAACTGGATTCGGCTCTTGCAGACAGGGATCCATGGGGTTGCTTATAACCTATGCTCGGCTTATCGTTTTCCAGGGCAACAGAGATCCCTTGTTGTTGTGTCCAATCCTAGTAGCCTGTAGGAGCTAGAAGAACCTGCCGCTCAACTTGGGGAGTCGAGAAATGCAAGACATCAAGGCCAATGCTCCGCGAATTCTCCTCAATTGGCCAACTCCGCCAGACTATATCCCGCCCCCGCAGCTTTCAGATCGGCAGGTCAGTCTTTGCCCCAAGAGGAGAGCCAAGGGCTTTGGACTAAACTTTGTCAATCTCTCTAAGGAATTGGTGGAGTGCCCAGAGGGAGACTATGACCTCTATGACTTTGTGCAGCAGTCTGAGCAAATTACAAATAAGGAGTTTGACCTAGTTATTGTTTGGACTTCCAGCTTTGACCAGAGTAATCCCCTAAATACAAGGAAGTTTAAATGCCCCACACTCTTGCTAGCTGGAGACACCCACCACTGGAAGTTTCCCATCAACCATCTCTTGGCCTACTGGGCTGCTGAAGGGTTTGATTACGTCGCTACTGCCTATAACTTCCAGCATTTGCACTGGTTTGCCGCAGCAGGCGCTGAGAATCTTGCCTGGTTGCCTCTTATCTCCATGCGCACTGTTACCCACGATTGGGTGGAAGATAGAGAAAATCAAGTGGTCTTTATCGGCCAACAGGGATCCCGCCATCCCAGGCGTTGCCGGCTGGTTCAAGCCATAAAGAATGCAGATTTGCCCATCCTCATCAAAACAGCCAACCGCCAAGAGGCAGCCAAATGGTTTGCCCATTCTCTGATTTCCTTTAACTGCAGCCAAAATGGGGATCTGAACTTAAGGAACTTGGAAGTGATTTCCGCGGGGGGCTTTCTGCTTACTGACCAGCTCTCCTTCGCCTCAGGATTGGACGAACTTTTGGCGCCCGGCACCTACTGCGACACCTACAACTCCGAAGCCCAACTCCTGGAGAAAATCCGCTACTACCTAGACCATCCCCAGGAGGCCATTCAAATTGCCCGCCGCGCTTATCACACTTTCGACCAACACTGGCATCCCCGCCACCGCATTCAGAACCTGCTGGACTGGGTGTTTGGGGGAGAGCTGCCGGAGCCCTTTCGTTACTCGCCCCGCTCTGATGTGCGCTACTTTGTCAGCACGGCCAGCTCTGCCTGGATAGACACACGACTAGGAATCTACGAGCCCATTCAAGAGCTGCATCGCGTGCAGGAGCGACTGAGGGTATTTGTTGGCCGAGGCTGTCCTGGGGTGATAGCCGCAGACTTGCTGGACCTGCCGCGGCTGGAGCTGTACGTGGAAGAGGGGTTTGGGGATCCCTGTGGTCTGCTGCAGCAGAAGGGAGTGCCCGAGCGAGTTCATGAGGTGAGAGGGGAGCCAGCCAGTTGGCCTAGTTTTGATGCTGTGGTGTGCACGGTGGGAGACTTGCAGCGGCTGGGGCGGCCTTTGAGAACCAGCTTTGCTTTCATCCTGGGAGAAGACACCCAGCTCCTCTTTGCCAATGCGGGAAACATAACAGAAACTTTTCTCATTGACTTAATCCAAAAGGGCAGCTCTGCTCCGTCAGCTTGGTTGCGGGGGTACGAAGGCCTTGAGTATGAAGGGACAGTAGCCAGCCTGAGCCGCATCTATCAGCCTGCGGCTTCCATTCTTCCTGATGTCAAGGTTGTCGTGGATGTGAGGGCCGGGGTAGGTGTGGCCAGCGCTTGTTTCAGGACTTTTCACCCTGAGGCGGCCATTCATTGTTTCGAGACGAACCCTTTGGCCTTGCACCTACTGCAGCAGAATGCTTTGACTTTGGAGAACTGCTTTGTGCATCCGGTGGGACTGGCGGGGCAGGATAGCTGCAGAACCCGTCGCCTCTGGCCGGAGGATCCTCAGGCCGAGTGGGGAGTGGAGCAGCTGCTCCCTTTCCGGGAAGCCAGGGCAGCCCTCAAGGAGTTGGGTTTGGAGCCCATCGATGTGCTCAGGGTGGCTACAGGTGGAGATGAGGTGGAGGTGTTGACCAGCTTGCAAGAGCAGCTCAAAGACATCAAGGTGATTTACGTGGAGTTTACTTCTGAGCAAGACCGCAAGCAGATTGACCAGATGTTGGATCCCTCTCATCTCCTCTGGCAGGGGGAGATTTCTCAAGGTAACTACGGCTGTCTCTGTTACCTGAGCAGAGCTTACGTTTAGGTAAAGTAGCTGAACAAAGTAAAAAAATGAGCCACGGAGCGGAACAAATACGACTCTCTCTCAGATCTAAGCTTCCTCTTTAGGTCTACCTGCATGTTATCTTGCCTGTAAAGTCATCTTATCCCCAACTGAACTGACTATAACTGGAAAAAACTATACTGGGCAGACAAGTCAGGAGAATTTCTAGCCATCTTGTAGTAGATGTCAGACTGGATACTTACAAACAAACTTCTAGCCGGGATCCAAGCCCAGCAAGCAGGAGATTTGCGACAAGCAGAAGCCATTTACTCCGAGATCTTGGCGGAGTTTCCTGAGCAAGCCGACGCTTTGCACCTGCTGGGAACGGTGGCCCAGACCAAGGGGGATTTGGAATGGGCAGCTGCGCTAATTGCCGAGGCTATTGAGTTAAATCCTTGCGTAGCTCTTTATCATCACAACTTAGGCGTGGTCTACGAGTCTTCGGGCCAATGGGAGAAAGCCTTATCCTGCTACCGGCAGAGCTTAAACCTCAATCCCGATGCCACTCTTTCCGCCTTTCAAGCTGGCAAGATCCTCGTTAACTTACGTCGCTGCGAAGAGGCGATCCCCCTGCTCAATTCCCTGTTGGTAAACTCGGATCGAGCAGCAGGGATCCCTTTGGAAGAGGTGCATCTGAATCTGGCCATCGCCTACCGAGATCAAGGAGAACACGCTGTTGCCTTGGATCACCTAGAGAAAGCATTGGCTTTGGATCCCCAGTTAGAACAGGCTCGTTGGTTTTATCATCTCTACTTGCCGGCAGTCTATCAGAGTGAGGAAGAGCTCAACTCCTTTCGTGCTTGCTTTGTTGAGCACCTGGATCGTCTTATTGAGGAAACTCCCCTAGAAACGGAGGAGCAACGTCGCACAGCGCTGTGGGCATCAGGACTGGGAACCAATCACTACCTACAGTACCAAGGCTACAACGACCTGGATTTACAGAAAAAATATGCCCAGTTTGTTCAACGTATAGTCAACGCTTGCTATTCCCAGTGGAGATATCTTCCTCACCAATCCCAGCCAGGGGATCCCCTCCGAGTTGGGTTTGCCTCAGCTTCCATGCGAGCTTGCTCTTACAGCCGCTTATCTCTGGGTTGGGTTAAGTACCTGAACGCCAATTGGATTGATGGACAGGCTAACTTTGAGCGGAAGTTTCAAGTTTTCGCTTATCACTTGGATCCCAGAACCGATTTCATGACAGACCGGTATCGTCAATATGCCGATGTGTTTCGACACATTCCCACCGGACTTGAGGATGCAGCCCGACAAATCCTGCAGGATCAGCTAGATATTTTGGTGTATTTGGAGATTGGTCTTTCACCTCTTATTCTGCAACTGGCTTCCCTGCGACTGGCACCGATACAGTGCTCCACTTGGGCTCATCCTGTAACTTCTGGACTTTCTACGATTGACTATTTCCTTTCCAGCGATTTAATGGAGCCGGAGAATGCTCAGGAACACTACAGTGAAACCTTGATCCGGCTACCTCATTTGGGCACTTGCTTCGAAAAGCCGATTTTGCCTCAGCAAAAGCGCTATCGTGAGGATTTCGGCCTGCGCAGAAATGCAGTGGTTTACCTAGCTTGTCAATACTTGGGTAAATATCTGCCCCAATATGACTATCTTTTTGCCGCTATTGCTCAGCGAGTGCCCAACGCTCAGTTTGTCTTCTTAGCTCTACCCAATGCTGCTATTGCCCGACAATTTCGGGAACGGCTCACCCGGGCTTTTTCTTTGTATGGCCTCAATGTAGAAGACCACTGCCTGATCCTGCCCGGATTGGATTATCAAGACTACTTGGATCTCAACCGCTGTGCCGATCTTATGTTAGATTCCTATGGCTGGTCAGGTGGGATCACCACCTTAGAGGCCGTTGCGGTCGGATTGCCTGTGATCACTTGCCCTGGAAAGCTGATGCGGGGCCGGCATACCTATGCCATTCTCAAAAGAATGGGGCTGGACAGTTTAATTGCCTCGGATCTGAAAAGCTACGAGGATTTGGCCGTAAAACTGGGATCCGATCCTGAGTTTCGCTACCACATGGCTGAGGAGGTTCGGCAGCGATGCCACCTACTCTTCGAAGATCGAGAATGTGTGGCAGCCCTGGCCCATTTCTTCCTCACCAGGAAGCCCGACGCCAGTAGTGGTTAGCCCACTGCGAAAAAGGGTTTTGCTCTGGATCCCTTCCTGAGGACAAAATTGGCTCAACGGCCCCACTACGCCCTTGAAGCTCCCTTCTCGAGGTCAACAGCGGAACAGCCCCCCCAGGCCGGTGCAAGCCTAAACGTGGGAAAATCCTGTCAGTGATCTGCATTTTGCTGAGAATTGCTCAGAGCATCGTAATCTAGAGGAACATTGACATCCGGTGTCCGGAGGAGTGCTTATGCCAGGGCTAGCATCGAATGCTTCTAGAGCTCCGCAGGGATCCCTGCAGAGGCTGTTCTTGGGCCTTTTGGCCTCAGCTGCGGTTTTGGCAGGCTGTGGAGGAAGTGGAGGGAGTACAATACCGCCTCTGGTGAACGTCTGCGAACAAGCCTACAGTCCAGGCCTTTTTGCATCGATTGGTCTGCGCCGACAGGGGGATAGACGCAGTGGAACCTTGGGGCCAAATAGCGACTTGGAGATCTACTTCGATGAGAGGGACAATGTCATAAATGCCCGGGAAGTTCCACCTCCCCCTGGCACGTTTACCTTTTATGTCGATGGATTCCTTTACTTTCCTTCTGCAGCCAATGTTACAGGAGTTACTATCCGCCTAACTAGGTTGTGTTGATCTTTCATTTGAGCCAAAAGAGAGCACTGACGAGATAGAGAAAACTCAAGAAGTTCCTGGCCAATTTGTCAAAACGAGA
>NZ_JBSSCZ010000028.1:0-47772 GCF_054060215.1 Thermostichus sp. OS-CIW-30
AGGACTTGGGTCATGGTTCTATCATAACTTCCGCATTCCTCCCGACACTGACCCTACGGGTACAGTGCGGGGCTCCTGCGATTTCTAGCTGAAAACAGGTGTTCGTAGATGTCCGTTGACAAGGGATCTCCTCTCGTAAAATGGGATCACCTCGAGATAACCCCTCTTTAGCTGGGCTAGACCTATGGACATCATCACCCTTGGCTGGATTGCCGTCCCCACCTTCTTCGTTCTTTCCATTGCCCTGGTGGTCTGGGGGCGCAACGGCATGTAGTTTGTCATGCCTGGATTGAGCCTCACATCCATCTTGCATTCATCTTGTTGTTCCTGCCGCCGATATTGACGGGGTTACCCCCGCTCACACCATGGAAACCGATCTTCCCTTGGTCGCCCGCATCGCCTACGGAAGCATCTTTTTGCTGTTGACAGCCGTAACCCTGGGCGTTGGCTACATTACCTTCATCGACTGGCGGGATCGGCGGCGACGCAACGAAGTTGAGCGCAAAGCCCGTCGCTCCAAGCGCTAGCGCCGCTGTTGGGCCTGCTCAGGTCAGTCTTCAACCCAACTCAGGGTGGGGATGGCCAGGTAAGGCAGGGGATCCTGGGGTTGCAGTTGAGAAAGATGCCGCAGGATGCCCTGGTTAGCCTGCCACAGGGCTTGCACATCCCATCCGGCGTAGGTGGGCAGAAAGTCCGCCAGCTTGCGGTTAGCTTCCCCCAGCAGGATCATGCAGCCGCGGCGGTTGCCGTTTTGCAGGTGATAGTAGGCCACGGCGGTTTGCAAAAGCCCCTGGTAGAAGCGCCGCTCTGGATCCACTGCCTCCATCCACAGGGCCTCTAGGGTGTCGTGGCAGGCGTAAAATTCCCCCCGGTTAAACTGCTCGGCGGCCAAACGCAACGCTTCTGAGTGGGCATTGCTCATGTGGCTAGGCACAGTTGTGGGCTAGGGGTGAGGTCTGCACAGGCAGGGATCCCTGCGGCAGCACCAGGGTAAAGCAGGTTTTGCCTTGAGAACTCTCCACCGAGACGCTGCCCCCCAGCCGCTGCATCCACTGCTTGACCAAAGCCAGGCCCAGGCCGGTGCCGCCCCGCTTCCAGGGATCCCCGCTGGGAATGCGGTAAAACTTCTCGAAGATGCGCTCCCACTCGCTGTGGGGAATTTCTACTCCCTCGTTGATCACCCGAATTTCCACCTGCTGCGGGCCAGAGCGCTGCGCTGTTACCCAGATGTTGCACCTTGGGGGAGTATACTTGCAGGCGTTGTTGACCAGCTCCTGCACCACCCGCTCCAGGCCGCCCCGATCGGTGAGCACCTTGCCCACATTTGGCGCAATCTGCCACTGCAACCGTTGCTGGTTGGCCTGGGCCCGCTGTAGAAACGGCTCCAGCACGCTGGGCAGCCAGGTTGCCAGCGGCACTTCTTCCAGATGGAGCGTTTTGGATCCCTGCTCCAGCCTCTGCAGATCCAAGAGATCGTTGACCAATTCCGCCTCCCGCTCACACTCCTGCTCCAAAATCTTGAGATATTGCTCTCGTTTTTGGGGGGCGCGGGCGGTTTTCAGCAGTTGGATGGCCATCTTCATGTTGGTGATGGGGGTGCGCAGCTCGTGGGAGACGGTGCTCAAAAAATCATCTTTGAGGCGGTTGAGGCGCTCCAGCTCACCAATTTGCTGCACAGAAGCCTGGTAGAGGCGGGCCTGGCGGATGGCAATGGCGCAGTGATCCGCCACCTGCTGCACCACCTGCACCTCCAGTTCATCAAAGCACTTGGCTGCCGGCTTCGCCAGCCAGAGATCCCCCAGCACCCCTTGGTCATCCCGCAGCGGGCACACCAGCAGGGTCAGCCCTTCCCGACGGGGGATCCAGCCCTGCCCAGGCAAGTGGCAGAATTGCACCGCTTGACCCCCTTGCAGGTGCCGGTAAAGATCGGGGTAGTCGGCCAAGGTCAGGGTGATCCCACCGGCAGGTGGTAGAGCAGAGGTGTATTCATAGCGCACCGTCGCCTGGCCAGATGCCCAATCGTAGAGACAGAGATCGCAACCTTGAATGGGCAACCCCAGAGCCAATTCTTGCACCACTGCCCGCAGGATCTGGGCTTCCTCCAAACTGCTGCGCACCTGGTCGGTGACCCGCTGCAAGAGGGCATCCATAGCCAGAGATCGCTGCAGGGCCGCCGTCCGCTCCTGCACCTCCTGCTCCAGACGGGCGTTGAGGGTTTGCAACTGCCGGTAGAGCTGATTTTGCGTAATGGACAGGGCCAAATGTACCCCGACCCGACTCATCAGCTCTTGCTCTGCAGCTGACCAAGCCTTAGGCTCGTCAATTTTCAGCTCCCGCCAGGCAGCAAAAGAGATCAAAGGCAGTTCTTGTCTGGGATCCCCCTGGGTAAACCAACGGTAGCCCGCCCAGTGGGTTTCTTGGTAAACGGCCCCGCGAAACACGCTCAGCCAGCCCACCGGCTGGTCATTCCAGGCGAGCTGGGCCACCAGCAGGCCACGAATGGGTGTCTGCTTCATCTGCTCTTGCAGCTCCGGCCATTTCTCCAAGTGGGAGAGCGACCACATCTTGACCCAGCCCCCCGCTCCTCCGGCCCTTCCGAGCTGCTCCTGTAGCCAGGTGTCGTAGCTGGCCGGGGGTTGCACGCCATGACAACAGAGGGTGTCTGCGCCCATAAAGTGGATCCGCAGCCGTGCCCCGATCCCCTGCAAACCGGCAGCAAGCTGCTCCAGCACCGTGGTCAAGGTCGTCTCCGGGTGTAGGGGCGAATAAACCAGGGCAGCAATTTGGTTGATTAGGCGTTCCTGCTGCGCCTTTTGCCGCGCTTGCTCCAGCAATTCCGCCTGAGCAATGGCAATGGAAACTTGATCCGCCAGCAACTGCACCACCTGCAGCTCTTCTTGGGAGTAGGGACGAGGCTCAGCATGATGGGAGACCAACAGCCCCCATAGCTCCTGGTGATGCATCAGGGGAACCACCAAGGAAGAGGCCACCCCCATGGATTTCAAATAGTGAACATGGCAGGGATCCACGGGCCGCTGCAGCGGCTCGCCCAGAGGAACCCTAGCAGACAACCCCCAAGACTCCGGCTGGCTGATGGAACGGCTCTGCGCCTCTACATCCACAATCACCCGCACCTGAGCTAGGCGAAACAACCGCCGCGCCTCCTCGGGAATGTCCCCTGCCGGAAAAGTCAGCCCCAAGAGCGAGGGCAGCCGCTCCCCGCCTCGTGCTTCCGCCACCACCGTCCCATGCCCTTCCGGGTCGAAGCGGTACACCTTCACCCGATCCGTACCCAAAAAGGCGCGCACCTCCTCCACCGTCGCCCTCAGGATCTGATCCAGCTCCAGGGATTGCCGAATCTGGTGGGTGATGCGGTTGATGAGGGCATCTCGGCTGGGTCGAGCTGCGGCAGCCCACGTTTCAGTATCCATAGTTGCAAGCCCCTAGCCCCTGGAATTAGCGGAAAGTACCTAAAAATACATCCCTTTTTTCCAGCATAGGATGCCCTTGAGAAGAGCAGTCGGAGTTCAAAAGAAAAGTTAAAGAAAAAGTTAAAAACGGTAACTCAGGGTTTCCCGGGTTGGAATCGCCTGAGATCTGGAGCCGGGAATGGCCTACGGCTCACCCGCGCCCTCGGAAAGCAGAGCTAGGGGAGAGGCAACCGAAACAGGCGAGCAGCGTTCTGGCTGGTTTCTTCTGCCAGTTTTTCCGGTGGGATCCCAAGCAGCTCCGCCAAGGTTTGGGCCACCCGCTGCACATAGGCCGGCTCATTGCGTTTGCCGCGGAAGGGGGTGGGAGCCAGAAAAGGGCAATCGGTTTCCACCAAAAGCTGGGATAGGGGCACCTCCAAGGCCGACCGGCGGACAGTCTCGGCATTTTTGAAAGTAACAATGCCGCTGAAGCTAATGAAGCAGCCCAGCTCGACAAACAGCCGCGTCTCCTCCGGGGATCCGCTCCAGCAATGCATCACCGCCCGCACTGGCCCCCCCGTGGCCATGGCCTCCTTGAGGATGGCGTAGGTGGCTGCTGCCGCCTCGCGGCAATGGACGATCAACGCCAGATCCTGCGCTTGGGCAATGGCAATCTGGGCCCAGAAGGATTCTTTTTGCCGCTCGATATCCGCCGGGTTGGACTTGTAGAAATCCAGGCCCGTCTCCCCGATAGCCACCACTCGCTCGTCGCTGGCGGCCAGGTGGGCGATCTTTTCGGCCAAATCGGGCTGCCACTGGCCCGCCTCCAAAGGGTGCAGCCCCACCGACAAAAATACTTCCGGATACTGGTCGGCAATGGCCTGCAACTGGGGGAATTCTGCCGGTGTTACACAAGAATGCACCAAACGCCGGATCCCCGTCTGACGCCAGCGCTCGGCCACTTGGGGCAGATCCGCGGCAAAATCGGGGTAGTTGAGGTGGACGTGAGTATCCACCAAAGGAGCAGCAGGTAAGACGGCGGTGCTCAAGGCTCAGCTCCCCAACAATCTTGTTGCCAACCTTATCCAATTGTAAAAGCTGTCCCCGGCCTGCTTGGGATCCCTTCCGGCGCTCCCGTTTGCCGGCAAGATCCCCTTGCGACGGCTCCTGTGGGAGCATGCCTCTAACCCCCAAAACCCTGAACTTTGCTGAATTTACTGAGCTTTAGGCGGTTTGGCAAAAGTCATTGAGAGGGATATAGTAGACCAAGTTTCCCCCTGATCCTTGAGTCCACCGCAACGGTTGCCGGGAAGTGAAGGGGGAAAGCGCTCGGGGGGTATTCCTCAGGGCTTTGCGGGATACCGCCTTCCTGCTCAGAGATAGGCAGGATGCGATCGCTTCTTTCCTGAACCATGTTCAGGAGAGTTCAGCGTGAATGTATCAGCAGGATGATCCACAATGATTGAGGAAACCTTACGCCGGAGGTTTGTTATGGCCCGTACCCCCTCAACCATGCTGCCTTTGGGCACCCCAGCCCCTGACTTCAGCCTGCCGGATGTGGTGAGCGGCCAAACCATCTCCCTCTCCACCTTTGCCGACAAGCCGGCCCTGCTGGTGATGTTCATCTGCCAGCACTGTCCCTATGTGAAGCACGTGCAAGAGGAGCTGGCCCGCCTTGGCAGAGATTACAAGGATCGCGGCGTTGGCATTGTAGCCATCAGCGCCAACGATGTGGAGAAATACCCGGATGACAGCCCAGAGAACTTGAAGAAGATGGCCGAGACCTTGGGCTTTACCTTCCCCTTCTGCTACGACGAAACCCAAGAGGTGGCCAAAGCCTTCACCGCCGCCTGCACCCCCGACTTTTTCTTGTTCGACGCGGATCGCAAGTTGGTCTATCGGGGTCAACTGGACGACAGCCGTCCCAGCCTGACCGATGTGCCGGTGACGGGCAAAGATTTGCGGGCGGCGCTGGATAACCTTCTGGCCGGCAAGCCCATCGATCCCGACCAAAAGCCCAGCCTGGGCTGCAACATCAAGTGGAAACCTGGCAATGAGCCTGCTTATTTCGCTGGGTAGATCCCGCTTTTTTGAATCGCGGCCAGGGCCTGTCGATGCAAGCTGGGGTTGGCTGCCGCCAACACTTCTCCCGTGGAGGTGCGGGTTAAGGGATCCCCTCGCCAATCGGTAATCACGCCACCGGATCCCTCAATCACCGGCACAAGGGCAGCAAAATCGTAGAGGGCAAGGCCACACTCCATCACCAGATCCACACAGCCGCTGGCCAGCAGGCCGTACTGGTAGCCATCGCCCCCATAGGAGGTAATGTGAACTGCTTGGCTGAGCCCCTGGAAGCACCGTTGTTGGTCGGGTTGGGTGAACAAATCAGGGGTGGTACAGCTCAAGTAGGCGCGGCTGAGGTCGGTATTGGCCTTGGTTTGAGCAGCCTGTCGGTGAGAGGGGGTCATCCATTGGGTGGGTTGTCCCCGCACCCCCAGCCAGCGTTCGCGCAACACCGGCTGATCGATGATGCCCAAAATGGGGCGGTCTTCTTCCAAGAGGGCAATCAGAGTAGCAAAGGTGGGCTTGCCGGTGGAAAAGGCGATGGTGCCATCCAAGGGATCCAAAACCCAAGTGTAGAGGGATCCCGTCTGGTGAAAACCAAACTCTTCGCCAAGGATGCTGTGTTCTGGCACTTGGGCCATCAGCAAAGCCCGCATAGCTCGCTCTGCCTCCCGGTCGGCCACCGTCACAATTGGGGAGCGGGCCTCTTTGTATTCGGCTTGCAGTTCTCCGCGAAACAGGGGGCGAATCACCGCTCCGGCAGCATCGGCCAGGGCCTGGGCCAGTTCAATCCACTCTGCCTTGACCACCTTTTGCCCACCCCATCTGCCCCTTCCCTTTCTTAGCATAGGGAAAAATTTCCTCTCGGTTTATGCGGTCTGGCTTGCTCTTAACTCCTCTGGAATGGCTTTGGACGGCGATTGGGGTCCTCCTGACCATTTTGGGCACCCTAACCCATTTGAGTTTTCCGCCCGGGCTGCCTGGGTTGGGGGGATACAGCTTCTCGCTGCAAATTGGGGGCGTGTTGCTGACGGCTTGTTTGGCGGGGCCGGTGGCGGCGGTGTGCGCCCAGATCGTCTACCTAGGGTTGGGGCTGGCAGGGCTACAGGTGTTTGCCCAAGGGGGAGGGTGGCAGTACCTATACCAGCCTGCCTTTGGCTACTTGCTGGGGTTTCTGCCAGGAGCCTGGGCCTGCGGGACAATTGCTTTTCCGCAACGGGATCCCTACCCTTCTCCCCCGGCCCGCCAACGCGCTGCCGATGCCAAGCGGTGGGCAGGAGGGATCCCTGACTCCCCGGTGGGCCTCCAAGAGTTGGGATCCGGCAGCTTGGTGGCTTTGGCCTTGGTTCACCTGACCGGGATTCTCTACCTTTTGGCCACACAACCCTGGAATGGGGAGTTGCTGAGGTTGATAGGGCTTTACTCCGGCTATACTCTGCCGGGACAGCTCATCGTGGCCAGCTTTGTTGCGGTGATAGCGTTGCTGTTGCGGCGCTTGCTGCTGCTCTGAAGCAAGGGAATCAACTGTGCGCAAAGGCCCATGCAGATTTGGGTCGGGGCGCCTCCTTTCTCAGGCTGCGGCGGCAGAAAGTAACTTAGAGCTGTGCCGCTCAAGCGGTGGTACAGATTCTGGTCAAGTCTTGCCAGGATGGATGGGTTTGCGTGAGGAACTGCGGGATGCAACGGACTGCTCTCACCCTTTTGGCCACTGGCCTTTTGGCCACTGGGCTGGCTGCTTGTGGAGATGGCGGCAGCTCAGGGGGCTCGATCCTGCCCCCACCCCAAGGCCCAACGGTTTCGTTTATCAATGCGCCCACCTCGGTGCGGGTGGGCACCTCCACGCCGGCCTTCACGGTGCAGGTGAGTGTGCCCGGCGGTGCTCGTCCAACGCAGTTCATCGAGCTGGAAACTTTCAACCCCAGTGGCGTGCGCGTGCAAAGGGAATTCTTCAGCCCACAGCAGGCCGGCTGTAACCCTGGGGCCACCTTTTGTAGCTTCAGTACCGATTTCCGCGTTGCCCTCGGGGATCCCATCGGCGTTTGGCAGTTCCGGATTACCGCGTTTGACCAACAGAATCGCTCCGGATCCCAGACATTGCTGATTACCGCCTTCCAGTGAGCCAGCCGAGTTGCCAGCTTTGAGGCGAGGCCATTCACTCCAGAGGGGAATGGCCGCCACAGGTCGTGCCAGCGGGACGGAGTTGCAACAAGACTGAATCTCGCTCACCGCTGCTGCAACCCATGACCAGCAGCAACTTTGTCGCTACCCCGCCAGCAGGAGCTCCCTGGGCATCCGTTCTCCCATAGCTAGGGCAACCAGCAAGTTTCGGCAAAAACAGGGCCAGAGGCATGCTCCCTCAAGCGATGAGCCAGTTATCACTGGAGTTCGCAAGCTGCCCAAGGCGGGATCCCCTACTCCAGGTCTCGACGGTTGGGGTTGCGGGAGGGGTCGTTGCTCAAAAAACCAAACACAAAAAGCCCCACAAAAAAGATGACAACCGCGTAAACAGAGATTTTCAGTAACAGCATAGTTTCAGCAACCCGTTTCCGACTGAGTGAACTGATGAAGCGATAAGGCAATCGTAAAACAAGGGTGAACCACCCCAGAGAGGGGATCCCGTTCAACCTGAGACCCCGCAAAACTTCTTCACAACATCATACCTCTCAGAGGGCCTTTTTCCCGCAAATGGCCCCAGTCTCCCCCCGAGAGATCCTTTCATCCCATCCTCAGAAAAGGCTGCAAAGCCCGGCATGTCGGGGATCCCCGGCAAGAGCAGAGATTGTTAAGAAATATGCTGGGCTGGAAACAAAGATTGCAACTCATCAGCGGCGGCAGCGCTCGCGGGCGACTGGGACATAGGAAGATAGGATTTGTGGCTTTGCCGGGTCTTGCCGGACGTGTGTTGGATTTGCCCATGCCTTTTGATCGGTTAGGCCACTTAGAGGTTCTGGATGGGCGGTCGGGAGCTCAGCCGCAACCTTCGTCGGGGATCTATCGGCCCCAGGAGTTGCTGCTTTCCGATGGGATCCCGGCTTTTCTGCACCACTGGCCCCAGGGATCCCCTTGTGGAAGGGTGTTGCTTTTGCACGGCAAAGGGGATCACGGCGGCGGGTTTTGCCCTTTGGCCGGCGAGTTGGCTGCTCAAGGGTGGGAGGTTTTGGCTCCCGACATGCGGGGATTTGGTCGCTCCGGCGGGATCCGCTGCTGGATCGACCGCTTCAGCCAATATCAAGCGGATCTGGAGAGGATCGCCCAGCAGGTCTGGCCGCAGAAAGGGATCCCGCAGATCTGGTGTGGGTATAGCGCGGGGGCCAACTGGGTTACGGAATATGCCCTTGCCCATCCCGGCCAGGTGCAGGGCCTGATCCTCATCTCTCCCGCTTTTCGCATCGACCACTATTTCACCCCTTTTACCCACGCCCTTCTGCAAGTTTTGGACAGGGTTGCTCCCCAGCTGGCCTTAACTGGCCTCTACGAGCCGGCGCGGGTGACTTCCCTACCCGAGCAGCAAGCCGCCTTTGCGGCGGATCCCTACATGTGCGGTGTAACGCGGGCCAGATTCACAGCCGAACTGGTGCGCAGTGGACAGCGCTGCCTCGACCAAGCCCATCGGCTCCGCCTGCCGGTTTTGCTGCTTTACACCTCTGCCGATATCGTCGTCAATCCTGCCGGAGCTGTGGATTTTGCCCGTCGGCTGCCCCAGGGAGAAATCCACGATTTTCCCCAGTCCCGCCACGATCTTTTACACGACTGCCAAGCGGAAGCGGTAAAAGAGACCCTTCGCCGCTGGCTGGCTCGGCATTTCCCCTCTGCCCCGGATGTCGCCTCTCGCCGGACGACCAGCTCAGCCCCTACCGACCTCATGGCAAAATAGAAACGCCCTCTTTCCTGCTGCTCCCATGAGCCAAGACCTGATCTACCGTCCCCGTCGGCTGCGGCGCACAGAGGCCTTCCGCCAGATGGTGCAGGAAACCCACCTGCGGGTGCAGGATCTGATCTATCCCCTGTTTGTCATGGAGGGGGAGAACCAGCGGCAGGAAGTGGAGTCGATGCCCGGCTGCTACCGCTACACCCTAGACCTGCTGCTAAAGGAGGTGGAAGAAGCCGCTCAACTGGGGATCCCGGCGGTGGCCCTGTTCCCGGTGGTGCCGGAAGAGAAAAAGGATCCCACCGGGCGGGAGTGCTTCAACCCGGAAGGCTTGATCCAGCGGGCGGTGCGGCGGATTAAACAGGAAATTCCCGAGATTTTGGTGGTAACCGATGTGGCCTTGGATCCTTACAACAGCGACGGCCACGACGGCATTGTGCGGGATGGGGTGATCCTCAACGACGAGACGGTGGAAGTTTTGGTCAAGCAAGCCCTCTCCCAAGCAGAGGCGGGAACCGACATTGTGGCCCCCTCGGACATGATGGATGGTCGCGTCGGCGCCATTCGGGAGGCCCTGGACGACCAAGGCTATACCGATGTGGCGATCCTGGCCTACTCTGCCAAATATGCCTCTGCCTTCTACGGTCCCTTCCGCGATGCCCTGGGATCCGCACCCAAATCGGGAGACAAGAAAAGCTATCAAATGGATCCCGCCAATGCTCGGGAAGCCATCAAGGAAGTGGAGCTGGACGAAGCCGAGGGGGCGGACATGGTGATGGTGAAGCCGGCCCTGGCCTACCTGGACATCATCTACCGAGTCAAGGAATCAACGGATCTGCCCGTGGCCGCTTACAACGTCAGCGGCGAGTACGCCATGATCAAAGCCGCCGAACAAAAGGGCTGGATCGACGGCAAAAAAGTGATGTTGGAATCCCTGCTGGCCATGAAGCGGGCTGGCGCCGATATCATCCTCACCTACTTTGCCAAAGAGGTGGCCCTGCTTCTCAAACAATCCTAGCTACGGCCTGGCAGGCGACTGGGTGGACTGCCCGATCCAGGAAGGGGGGCGTCCTTCTCATCGTCCGCCACCAGAGTACTGGGATCCACCAAACGCACCTGAATTTGATTGGGCGGCACCCGATTCAGCCGTTCCTTGATCAGGGCCTCTTGTTGCAAGGGATCCATACCCCGATCCACCCCCTCCTGCAGCCGAGAAATCCGAGTGGACAAGACCTCGATATGCCGCTCCAGAACCTGGAGCCGGTGATGCTGGGCCAACTGCACCGGCAAGAGGCGATACAAACCACTGAGGGCAGCCACCGTAAACAAGACATTCACCCCGATGTGACAGGCCATCTCCCAGACTTGAGGCTCGTGGCCAGGTTCTTGCCGTCCGCGCCGGCGGGAGCGCTGGACAGGGATCGTCCGCCGACTGGAAATTGGGGGAGAAGACGGAGATCCTTGCCTAGGGGGAAGGTTTGCTCGCACCAGGGATCCCTGCCCTTGGGAGCGATGCACTCGTGGAGCAACAGAGATGTCCAGCCGCGGCCCAGCAACCTGCTCTGCACGCATAGACACGTGGCGAGCCGGGGTACGGGAAGAAGACTTGGGTGTCACGGGTGAAGGGAAGAAAATAGGGGGACGATGAACCACCTCTGCTGCCAAGAAGCGCAGCTAGGGCCTATTGAAGCCGATTTTTCCAGGTGTGTCAGCTTACTAGCGCAGGAGCCCCGCACTGTACCCGTAGGGTCAGTGTCGGGAGGAATGCGCTTTGATGAAGTACAATGAACTTATGAGCCAAGTCCTGACCATCTCCTGCAAGCTCAAGGTGTCCCAGTCGCAAGCCGCTAAATTGGACGCGACGATGGATGTCTTTGTGCAGGCATTGAACTGGGTCAACCAGAACACGCCGGAGAAGATCGTCAACGCGGTCAAGTTGCAATCCCTTTGCTACTACGAGATTCGAGCTCGGTTCGGCTTGTCCAGTAATCTGGCCCAGCAGGTCTGCAGACGGGTGGCGGGCGCTCGCAAAGTGGCGAGACAGCGCAACCGTCCGGTTAAAGAGTTCAAGCGTAGGTTCGTTACCTACGATGCACGTATCTTCTCATTTCGCGAGAAAGACTGGACGGTGTCGCTGACCACGGTGGAAGGGCGAGAGCGCTTTGAACTAGCCATTGGCAACTACCAGCGTGGAATACTGGCTGGTTCCAACCCCAAAGCCGCCACCCTGGTCAAGCGGGAGGACGGCTCCTATTACATCCAGATTTGCGTAGAGGAGAAGCCACCCAAGCAACAAGATGCCGACAAGGTGATCGGGGTGGACTTTGGAAGGACGGATATCGCTCATACCTCAGAAGGGGACAACTGGAATGGACAGCAGTTGAGCCGAGTTCGAGACCACTACTCCCGATTGAGGGCGGCACTCCAACGTAAAGCCAGTAAGGGCACACGCAGTTCGCGGCGCAGATGCCGTCAACTGTTGCAACGGCTGTCTGGCAAGGAGAGACGCTTCCAAACGTGGGTCAATCATCGCATCTCCAAAGCTATTGTCTCTAGGGCAAAAGCTACCAACAGCGCTATTGCTCTGGAAGACCTGACAGGGATCCGTGAAAGAGTCAATCAACAGCCACGCAGCAAGACAGAGCGTAGGCAGGCCAACAGTTGGGCGTTCTACCAACTGAGGCAGTTTCTGGAATACAAGGCGAGAGTTGCGGGGGTGACTGTGGTGCTGGTGCCGCCCGCCTACACCAGCCAGACCTGCCACAAGTGCCTGCACATCCATCCCGACCCTGCGCAATCCTACCGCAGTGGTAAGTCGTTCAAGTGTGGACACTGTGGATGGGAAGGGGATGCGGACTTTAATGGTGCGAATGTGATTGCGCTTTTGGGGGCTGTCGTAAACCAGCCTAGAGGTTCGGGCCTGTTTTGTTCTCTGGTAGAGCAAAGCAGGCTCAGGGCTGCTGAAAGCCCGCTCCGTACCGCTTAGCGGTCGGAGTCGGGTAGTTTACGCTTTGCCGCAAAACATTTTTATTCTTGGGCTTTCTTGGGCTCTGCCACTTCGCCAAGCTCAGCAAACGGATGGCGGGATCCCAGGCAATGGCCAACGCGGGGCAGGAAACGCGCTAGGCTAGAGGTTCGAATAGCGGAAAGGCTCTGCACCGTTCAAAGGACAAGGGCGGCACAGGGCTTGTGCAGATGCAAGTCGGATCCACATCATGCGCATTGCCATCACGGGGGGGAGTGGTTTTATCGGGCGTCGCTTGGTGGCCCGTTTGCTGGAGCAAGGGGATCAGGTTTTGGTCTTGACCCGCCGCCTGGAGCAGGCCCGCCGCATTTTGGGGGAATCCCCCAACCTCAAGCTGCTGCCCTACGATCCCCACCAACCGCAAGCCTGGGCAGCCGCCCTGGAAGGGTACGAGGGGATTGTCAACTTGGCCGGAGAGCCTTTGGCTTCTTCTCGCTGGACAGAGACCAAGAAAAAAGAAATCCGTCGTAGCCGTGTGGAAACCACCCAGGCCCTTGTCCAAGCCCTCGCCTCCCTCAACCAAAAGCCCCAGGTGATGATCAGCAGCTCGGCGGTGGGTTACTACGGATCCCATCCGGCAGGAGAACCCTTAACAGAGACGGATCCCCCGGCCCAAGATTTTCTGGCAGAAGTCTGTCAAGCTTGGGAAGCTGCCGCCCGGCCGGTTGAGGAATTGGGGATCCGTTTGGCCATCGTGCGCACAGGGATTGTGTTGGGGCCGGATGGAGGAGCGCTGGGGCAGATGCTGGCCCCCTTTCAGTTCTTTATCGGCGGAACGATCGGCTCCGGCAAACAATGGCTGTCTTGGATCCACCGCGAGGATTGGGTGAGCTTGGTCTGCTTCCTGCTGGGGCAGGGATCCGGAGTGTTCAACGCCACCGCTCCCAACCCGGTGCAGATGGAAGAGTTTTGCCGAACCTTAGGCCAGGTCTTGGGTCGCCCCTCTTGGTTGCCTGTGCCGGAGCTGGCGTTGGAACTGCTGTTGGGCGAGGCAGCTCAAGTGGTTTTGACGGGGCAGAAAGTGATCCCGCAAGCGGCTTTGCAGATGGGCTTTACCTTCCAGTACCCACAACTGAAAGAGGCATTACGACAGATCCTCCTGATACATTTACGCTGAACACTGCTGAACATCACTGTTCAACTATGCAGCGATAGCATTCTGTTTGTTTCCAACCAGAATGGCGGTATCCCGCAAAGCTTTGAGTAGAATACCCAAAGCGCAGTTTCCGTGTCGTCTTACTACCAATTTTCTGCTTTGCTTTGGCTACCATGTTGGCAGACTCGAAAGTAAACAGAAAGATCAACTGGTAGTAATCCGTACTGAACATATTATACATTATTTTCAGTATAGTTGAGCTTATCATTGACTAGAGTCATGCTCCCCCGCTGACTTCTCTCTACGCCAATTATTCTTCCGTGAAATCGGCTTCCATCACCCCTGAAGCAGAGCTGGGATCAGGGCTGGCAGCCGCAGTGGGTGCCGGAGCCGGTCGCGCCGCCTGGGGCACTTGCACAATCTGGGGCGTAAAGATGAATAGGTTGTACACCGTGTTGCGGCGGATGTTGTCCATCATCTCCAGGAACAGCTCGTAGCCCTCGTTCTTGTACTCGATCAGGGGATCCTTCTGACCGTAGCCTCGCAGGCCCACAGCTTCCCGCAGCGCCTCCATCTGCTGCAGGTGTTCCCGCCAGAGGGTGTCCACCTGTTGCAACAGGAAAAAGCGCTCTGCCTTGCGCATCAAACCGGGCTCAAAGGTATCCAGAAAAGCCTCTTTGGCCTCATAGGCCAGTTCTGCCTGCTTGATCAGGTAGTCCAAGATCTGCTCGTAGGAGAGATCCCGCAGATCCTCAACCTTGAGGTTCTGCTTCAGGAGCGGCACAAACTCCTGCATCTTGGCAGTCAGCTTGTCGATTTCCCACTCTTCCGGGGGCAGCTCTGGGTTGACATGCGCTCGCACGATCTCGCCAACGGTTTTGCGCACATAGTCAAGGATCTTGGTCTTGAGGTTTTCCCCCTCCAAGATGCGCCGCCGCTCTGAGTAGATGGCCCGCCGCTGGTTGTTCATCACCTCGTCATACTCGAACACCTGCTTGCGCATGTCGAAGTAGTACACTTCCACTTTTCTCTGCGCGTTCTCCAGGATGCTGCTGGGCAGCTCGATGGGCATATCCTCCTCCACCCGGAACGTGTCCATGAGCTTGGCTACCCGCTCGCCACCGAAAATCTTGAGCAGGTTGTCTTCCAAGCTGAGGAAAAACCGCGAGGAGCCGGGATCCCCTTGTCGCCCGGCGCGGCCCCGCAGCTGGTTGTCGATACGGCGGGATTCATGGCGCTCCGTACCGATCACATGCAGGCCCCCCAGCCTCACCACCTCTTCGTGCTCAGCCTCAGTAATTTTTTCGTACTCGGCTTTGATGCTGTTGTAAACCTCCCGCAGTTGCAAAATTAGCGGATCCTGCACCGGCGCTTTCTCGGAAGCTACTGCGATGAGATCCTCCACCACCAGCTCTGGCAGACGGTTCAGCCCATACTTGGTCACGGCTGCTGCCACCACTTCGTCTAAAGCTTGGTTGGTGCGGGCCGACAGCTCACAGGGGTAAAAATTGGGGGAGACCACCGTCCAGGATTTTTTCGGCTTGGGTGCTGTCCCACCAAATCCCTGGCCACCCCCCCGTCCCACCATCTGAACGGATCCCAAGGGGTTGTCGGCGTCCAATTGAGCCAGCTTGGGCATCAGCCGTTCCCGCAGCTTGAGGCGGGCCATGTACTCCGCATTGCCTCCCAAGATGATGTCCGTGCCTCGACCGGCCATGTTGGTAGCAATGGTTACAGCGCCTTTTCGCCCCGCCTGGGCAATGATCTCCGCCTCCCGCTCCACGTTTTCTGGCTTGGCGTTGAGGAGGTTGTGGGGGATCCCCATTTCCTTGAGCATGGCCGAGAGGCGTTCGGATTTTTCCACGCTGGTGGTGCCCACAAGGACGGGGCGCCCCTGGGCGTGCATGTGGGCAATTTCCTCGGCAACCGCCTGCCACTTGCCCCTTTCGGTCTTGTACACCAAGTCGGGGGCATCTTTGCGGCGGATGGGTCGGTTGGTGGGGATCACCGTAACTTCCAGGTTGTAGGTTTTGCCGAACTCGGCCTCCTCAGTGCGAGCCGTGCCCGTCATGCCGGAAAGCTTGGGATAGAGCAGAAAAAGGTTTTGGTAGGTGATGGTGGCCAGGGTTTGGCTCTCGCTTTGAATCGGCACCCCCTCTTTGGCCTCCACCGCCTGGTGCAGCCCATCAGACCAGCGGCGGCCGGGGAGCACCCGCCCGGTGAACTCGTCCACGATCACCACCTCTTGATTGCGGACGATGTAGTGGACATCCTTGATGAAGAGCTCTTTGGCCTTCACCGCGTTAAAGACAAAGTGCGCCCAGGGATCCTTGGGATCAAACAGGTCAGAGACCCCCAGCAACCGCTCGGCGGCTTCAAACCCCTCGTCGGTAAGGATGACGTTGCGGGCTTTTTCATCCACCTCATAGTGTTCATCTCGGATCAGCTCCCGCGCCACCTGGGCTGCCCGCAGGTATTTTTCGGAGGGGCGAGCCACCTGACCGGAGATGATCAGGGGAGTGCGGGCCTCGTCGATAAGGATTGAGTCCACCTCGTCGATGATGCAGTAGTTAAAGGGCCGTTGCATCACCTCTTTGATATCGGTGGCCATGTTGTCCCGCAGGTAGTCGAAGCCCAGCTCGCTGTTGGTGCAGTAGGTAATGTCGCAGTTGTAGCTGCGGCGCTTTTCTTCGGGTGACATGCCCTCTTGCACTAGACCGACCGTCAGGCCCAAGAAACGGTGCACCTGCCCCATCCACTCCGAGTCCCGACGGGCCAAGTAGCCGTTGACGGTAACAATGTGAACCCCCTTCCCAGTCAGGCCGTTCAAGTAGGCAGGCAGGGTGGCGACCAGGGTTTTCCCCTCGCCGGTTTTCATTTCGGCAATCTGGCCTTCGTGCAGCACCATGCCGCCGATGAGCTGTACGTCGTAATGGCGCAAGTTCAAGACCCGCTTGGCGGCCTCCCGCACCACGGCAAACGCCTCCGGCAAGAGATCGTCCAGAGATTCTCCTCTGTCCAAGCGCTGGCGAAACTCTGTGGTCTTGGCCTTGAGCTCCGCATCCGAAAGAGAGGCGATCTCGATCTCCAGCGAGTTGATCAACTTGACGACAGGACGGTACTGCCGGATCTTCCGATCGTTAGGATCCCCGAGGAGCTTTTGTAGGGTTTGGAGCATGGGCAAGCCTAGGCCAATGAAGGACATTGATTGATTAACGATGCAATTCTACCATTTTGACTTGGCCGGCCAGGGAGAGGTTGGCCTGGATGAGCTGAGAGCAAAACACCAGAGCCATCGGATAGATGAGGAGAGCCGGCAGTTACTTGCAGTCCGCGGCGAGAAAATGTCAGTCTAGGGAAGGGATCCCGACCAAACCGTACTCTGCCGAGGCTCATGAATTTTTTGGGTGTTGGACTGCCGGAAATGTTGGTCATCTTTGCGGTGGCTCTCTTGGTTTTTGGGCCCCGCAAACTGCCGGAGATTGGTCGCACGCTGGCCAAAACCCTGCGCAGCCTGCAGGATGCTTCCAGAGAGTTCGAGGCGCAACTGAACAAAGAGGCCCAAGAGCTGGAGAAAGCCACCCGCGGGACAACGGCTGCTGCCACTCCCAAGGCTTCCCGAACAGCAGCCGCGGCTGAGCCCAAAGCCGAGTCGGTCGCCACAGCCGATACACCCACCTCAGAGATGGCTCCCCCCCCATCCGCAGCCGACGACGCTCAAACAGCAGACGCTGCCTAACCTATGGCCCGCTTCAACCCCCTTTGCTTCGGCCTGGAAATCACGCGCCTGTTCGAGCAAGGGCAGTCCTACTTTGCTCCTGCTAAGGTGGAGACCTGGCTGCGGCAGCATGGCCAAAACCCGTCTGACTATGAGATCTCGTTTCACCAGGAACTGCCCCCTGCCGGCTCTTCTGCGGCGATGTGGATTCGCATCGACTTGAAGCGTTGGGATGGCCAGCCGGTGGATCCCTGGCTGTTGGAAGCGATCAACCGGGTAGATTGAGAATGGATTGCTCTTGGGGAGAGCCAGTCCCCACAAAGTTGAGGCTGTTGTCTACCGATGCCCAGTGCCACCCTGTTGGTATCTTGCCGTAAACTACCCGACACCAACCGTCTAAGCGGTACGGAGCGGGCTTTTAGTAGCCCTGCAGTTAGCAAGCCAACCGCGAGCCTCTGGGCTGGTTTACAGCAGCCCCAATCGACCGTTACCAGTGCCTTGAACAACCGTTTCTGGTGTCCGCAGAATGATTATAGCATTCCTCCCGACACTGAGTCTACGGGTACAGTGCGGGGCTCCTGCAATTTCTAGCTGATCAAAAAGGTCTGGTAGCCAAGCTCTCCAGCTTCATCTACAGCTACGGCGGCAACATCATTCACGCCGATCACCATACGGATCCCGAGGCAGGACTGTTCTTGAGCCGCATCGAGTGGGACTTGGAGGGCTTCCAACTGGAGCGAGGGGAAATTGTCCCCGCCTTTTCGGGTATTGCCCGTGGGATCCAAGCCAACTGGGAACTGCATTTTTCCGACACTCGCCGTCGCATTGCGTTGTGGGCCAGCAAGCAAAGCCACTGCCTTTTGGATCTGATCTGGCGGCAAAGGGCGGGAGAACTGCCCGCCGAGATCCCCTTGATCATCAGCAATCACCCCGACCTGGAATCGGTGGCCCGCTCCTTCGGTATCGATTACTACCACATCCCCGTTTCTCCAGAGGGCAAAGCCGCAGCCGAAGCCCGTCAGCTCGCTCTCCTGCAGGAATATCGAATTGACCTGGTGGTGTTGGCCAAGTACATGCAGGTCTTGAGTGGGTGGCTGCTCCGCCAAGCCCCGCCGGTCATCAACATTCACCATTCCACCCTGCCCGCCTTTGCCGGAGCCAACCCCTACCACCGCGCCCATCAACGGGGGGTGAAGATCATCGGCGCGACTGCCCACTATGCCACCGAAGATCTGGACGAAGGGCCGATCATCGAGCAAGACGTGGTGCGGGTCAGTCACCGCGATACCGTTGCCGACCTCGTCCGCAAAGGCCGCGACATGGAACGCCTAGTCCTGGCACGGGCAGTGCGGTATCACCTGGAGAATCGGGTGCTGGTGTACCACAACAAAACGGTGGTGTTTGCCTGATCAGCCCGCGGGCGCAGCGTCGCTCAACGGGATCCCTTTCTGGTTTCGTAGGAGAGCATGACTCTAGTCAATGATATGCTGGACTATACTGAAAATAATGTACAGTATGTTCAGTATGGCTGCTTGGTATGGCTAGGTATGTAAAACCGAGAGAAGCGGCGGATTATTTTGGGGTGTGTCTCCACACTTTGAGGCGATGGGAACAGAAAGGCTGGATCAATGCAATACGTACACCATCCGGTAGGGCGAGAAGGTATGACCTCGACAGCTACATTGGCCTCCGGCCCGCTGACGCGAACAGAGCGCCCAAGAAGGACAAACGAGTCGTTTTGTACGCCCGAGTCAGCAGCCGAAGACAGAAACCAGACTTGGAGAGACAGATTGCAAGACTGGTTAACCTCTATCCTGGAGCCGAAGTGGTCGGAGAGGTTGGCGGCGGTCTCGACTTCAAAAGACCAAAGTTCCTTGCCTTATTGGAACGAGTTCGTGCGGGAGATATCGGAACGATTGTGGTCGCTCACAGGGATCGACTCTGCCGGTTTGGATTTGAGTTCGTTGAGTGGTACTGCCGTCAATACGGATGCGAAATCTTGGTTCTCGATGACGATCACCTTTCTCCCCAACAGGAACTGGTTGAGGATATCCTCACCATCCTGCACTGCTTCAGCAGTCGGCTCTACGGACTCAGAAAATATCGGGCTGCAATCGAGAAAGATACGGATTTATCCGGAGCCAGCGCTGGCTAAAGTCTGGAAGCGATGGCAAGCGGCGTGCCGGTACTGCTACAACCAAGCGATTGCCTATCAGCGTCAGCATGGTGCCCCAAAAACGGCCAGAAAGCTGCGGGACATCATCCTGCGCTCCGACCTGCCCGGGTGGGTGAAGGACGCCCCCTGCCACATCAAGCAGAACGCGGTCGTCGAGGCGTGGTTGGCGTTTCGCCGAAGCAAAGACGCGAGGTTTCGCAGTGTGCGGGACAGGTCGCATACGCTGCAGTTCAACGCCGGCAACTTTTGCGATGGGACGTGGTATCCGAAACTCACCCGAGGTTTGGCGTTTCGTGCATCCGAGGAGATGCCCAGAGAATGGGCACGCGGAACTGAGCTAATGCGGGTGAAAGACAGATGGTATGCCATCTTTCCTGAGCCTGTGAACGAGCAGTGTTCGCTAGCAAAGGGGGTGATTGCGCTTGACCCTGGAGTAAGAAGCTTCTTCACAGGGTTTGATGGAGCAGGTTTTGTAGATATCGCCAAGGGGGACTTTGGTAGAATCGCTCGGCTGTGCTACCACCTAGACGATCTGCAATCTAGGCTGAGTAAAGCACCGAGACTCAAGCGTAGGCGAATGCGGCAAGCGGCGTTTCGTCTGCGGGAGAGAATCAGGAACTTGGTGGACGAGTGCCATCGCAAGGTAGCGGCGTTCCTAACGGATAACTACCGATTGATATTCCTCCCCACTTTCGAGTCAGCCAAGATGGTTGCCAAGGCAGGGAGGAAGTTTGGTAGCAAGACAGCAAGGGCGATGCTCACCTGGGCGCACTATCGGTTCAAGCAGTTCCTGAAGTTTCAAGCCCAAAAGAAAAACGTGGTCGTCGTGGAAGTATCGGAAGCGTACACCAGCAAAACCTGTACCAAGTGCGGGCACATCCACACTAAGTTGGGTGGCGCAAAGGTGTTTAGATGCCCAAAGTGCAACCATAGGCTACCACGAGATTGGCAAGGCGCTCTGGGTGTTATGCTCAGAGCTTTGCGGGATACCGCCTTTCTGTTTGGACTCCGTCCCGCTGACGCGGTCGCGTTAGCGTCGCGTAGCGACAACGGAAACGGACAGAATGCTGTCGCTTCACCGTTGAGCAGTAATGGTCAGCAGTGTTCAGCGTAAATGTATCAGCCAAGATCTCGTCCTTCACCTCTTGGAAGGAAGAAGTGCGCTTGAGACTGTAGTCGCGCCGACTGGGGAAATCAACCCGGAGCTCCCGTTTCACCCGCCCAGGATGGGACGTGAGTACATAGATGCGCTGGGCCAGAAAGACGGCCTCTTCCACATCGTGGGTAATCATCAAAATTGAGGTGCGCGTGCGCTGCCAGAGATCCAGCAAAAACTCCTGCATCGTCTCCTTGGTTTGCACGTCCAAAGCGCCAAAAGGCTCATCCATGAGCAAAATCTTCGGCTGGGCCGCCAGAGCTCGGGCAATGGCCACCCGCTGCTGCATACCGCCCGAAAGTTGCCTGGGCAGGGCCTTAGCAAAACGCTCTAGACCGACGATATCTGACGATATCTGGGGAGAAGAAGTCATAAGCCCTGAAGTTCAGGTAACTGTGCAGCCAGCTTGAGAACAGCTGTTCGCTGGCCCAGATTCTGGAGTCGGGTTGAGATAAGCAGCAAATAGTTAAGTTGGCTACAGAATCCCCTGACTTGTTGCTTAGGTCTGCTTTGAATCTTGGGTCTTCTTTGAGATTTATAGGATCCCTCAATACTCGAAGGTCATGGGCGGGAAGCGGGAAGGGCGGGATCTGAGCTGGGCGGGTTCAGAGGCAGGAGCGGGATCCCGGAAGGCTTTTGCCTCCTGCTGAAGGTGCTGCATGGCCTGCTCGATTTCCTGGAGTCGCGCGTGGATTTGCCCTTGCCGCTCTCGAATAAACTCTAGCTCTTGGTTGAGCCGCTGCTTTTCGACAGTGAGCTGCTGCATTTCGGCATAGAGGGCGGATTCGGTTTGGCGGCGAGGGATCGAGCGCAGCTTGGGGCGAGGTCGAGTTCGGGGCACACGGGGCAAGCTCATAAGGGGGGATCCCGGAAAACGGCTTGCGCCTATCCTAGCGTGCTCTTGGCGGCCCTTCTATTCCTAGGTAGGATCCATTCGTCCGGTGTGGAAAACAGCGATGGTGGAAACTGGAGCAGACCTATTGCAACGCTACGGCAGCGGTGAGCGGGACTTCAGCAACAGCCAACTGGCCGGAGCTGATCTGGCCGGGGCCGACTTGGCCGGGATCGACTTGGGGGGATCCATTCTCCGCCAGGCAAAGCTGGCCTCTGCCAACCTGGAGCGGGCCTACCTGAGCGGCGCCGACCTCAGCCAAGCGGATCTGCAGGGATCCAACCTGCGGCTGGCCAACCTAGAAAAAGCTAAACTGCAGGGATCCCGATTGCAAGGAGCCAACTTGCGTGGGGCCAACCTGGCCGAAGCGGACTTGAGCGAAGCCGATCTCAGCCAAGCGGACCTGGCAGGGGCCAATCTCACCGGGGCCAACTTGAGAGGAGCCCTTCTTGCCCAGTGCAAACTCAAGCTGGCCAACCTGCGAGGGGCTTGCTACGACGCCACCACTCAGATGGAAGCGGGTGTTACACCGGTGGAGCTGGGCATGGTTCAAGCCTAGAGGGGGAAATGGGGCTAGTCCTCCGGCTCCAAGTCCAGGATCTCCTGAATTTCGGCATCGGTATAGCCCACCGCCCGCAACTTCTCCGATACCGTCTGAATCTCCCCTGGAGACAAATCCTGCTGCCGTACCCGATCCCAGAGATTGGCCACAATCTGCAGCAGCAAACCGCTGCTCTCCGCCTCAAACAGCTCAAAAGCCGTGGCTAGCTCGATCGCCTGTAGCACCTCTTCGGCACTGCCAACCGGCTGATCGAGGGATCGTTCCTCCAGCTCCACCAGCAACTGGCGCAGTTGGTTCAGGCCATCCCCAAGAGCAGACATACAGCAGGCTCCACAACGGCACTCGAACCCTCACCCTAGCAGACCCCTATCATTCCGCAAAAGGAATCCCGCCAATTCTGCGGCAGCTACAGCTATTCTGATTAAGAGAGCGATTCAACTGCAATCGAGGCGATTGTCGAGTCAGCATAGACAATCAACAACACCCAAACAACACCGAGAGGAGATGCATGAGTATGGCCCCAGTGAACGTCCTGCCCAATACCCCCCAGCCTTTAGCCGATGAGGGTGGCACCACCTTGGACTATGGCAGCGCGGTTTACCGGCAGGCCTACTCTCGCATCAACGGCATTGTGATCGAAGGGGAACAAGAAGCCCACGACAACTACCTCAAGCTGGCCGAGATGTTGCCGGAAGGGGCAGAGGAGCTGCACAAGCTGGCCAAGATGGAATTGCGGCACATGAAAGGCTTTCAATCCTGCGGCAAAAACCTGCAGGTAGAGCCGGATAGGGAGTTTGCCCGCACTTTCTTCGCCCCTTTGCGCAACAATTTCCAAAAAGCGGCAGCAGCCGGAGACCTAGTTACCTGCTTGGTCATTCAGTCGCTGATCATCGAATGCTTTGCCATTGCCGCCTACAACATCTACATCCCCGTCGCCGATGAGTTTGCCCGCAAGATCACCGAGGGGGTGGTCAAGGATGAATATCTGCACCTCAATTTTGGAGAGCGCTGGCTAGGGGAGCATTTTGGCGAGGTCAAAGGGCAGATCGAAGCGGCCAACGCCCAGAACCTGCCCTTGGTCTGGCAGATGCTGCAGCAGGTGGACCAGGATGTAGAAGCCATCTATATGGATCGCGAGGCCATCGTCGAGGATTTTATGATTGCCTATGGAGAGGCGCTGGCCAACATCGGCTTCAGCACCCGCGAGGTGATGCGCCTCTCAGCCCAGGGTTTGCGGGCAGCATGACCCACCTCAGCATTCATCCTCTGCCGGCGGACTGCAGTTCTAGGCTGGCTACAGGCGGGTATGGACATGTTTTGATGGGATCCATCAGTTATCCAAGCGGGTAAACCTTTATGTTCGGCCTGATTGGGCACTTGACCAGCCTGGCCCATGCGAAGCGGGTGGCAGACAAGCTGGGTTATTCCGAATATGCGGAGAGCGACCTGGAGTTCTGGTGCATGGCTCCCCCTCAGGTGGTGGACGAGATCACGGTAACCAGCATCACCGGCCAAAAGATTTATGGGCAGTACGTCGAATCCTGTTTCTTGCCGGAGATGTTGGCGGGGGGACGGGTGAAGGCAGCTTGTCGGAAAGTGTTGAATGCCATGGCCCTAGCCCAGCGGCGCGGCTTGAACATTACGGCTTTGGGGGGATTTAGCAGCATCATTTTTGAGACTTTTCGCCTCGACAGTCTCCGGCGAGTCCGCAACATCGACTTGGAGATCCAACGCTTTACCACCGGCAATACCCACACGGCCTACATCATCTGTCAGCAACTGCAGTTGGCGGCCCAGCGCTACGCCATGGACTTGGCAGCCGCTACGGTTGCGGTGGTGGGGGCGACCGGAGATATCGGCAGCGCCATTTGTCAATGGTTGGTGGCCCACACTCACTTGGGCAAATTGTTGCTCATCGCCCGAGAGCGACGGCGTCTGGAGGAATTGCAGGCCAAGCTCAAGCAGGGGGAGATCTCTTCGCTGGAAGAGGCCCTGCCCCGCGCTGACTTTATCGTTTGGGTGGCCAGCATGAGCCAGGGCATGGCCCTCGATCCCCAAGTTTTGCCGGATCCCTGTGTCATCATCGACGGTGGCTACCCAAAGAACATCGCCTCCAGCTTGCAGCGAAAGGGACTCTACGTCATTGACGGGGGGATGGTGGAGCACTCTTTGGATATTGAATGGAACATCATGCAGTTTTTGAATGTGGCCAACCCGGCCCGTCAGCTTTTTGCCTGCTTTGCTGAATCCATGCTGCTGGAGTTTGAGGGGCTGTACACCAATTTCAGTTGGGGCCGTAATTTGATCACCCTTGAGAAATTGGATCTGATCGGGCAGCTTTCCCGCAAGCATGGGTTTCGCCCCCTCATGCCCGAAGCCTAATTGAGATTCAAAATGAAGAAAGCCTCAGCCCCAGCAGAGGTGCTGGCCCTGGTCAGGCCAATCACCAATCGAGTAAACTACCCGACACCAACCGCTAGGCGGTACGGAGCGGGCTTTTAGTAGCCCTGCAGTTAGCAAGCCAACCACGAGCCTCTGGGGTGGTTTACTGCACCCCCAATCGACCGTTACCAGTGCCTTAAAAAGACCGTTTCTGGTGCCCGCAGTATTATTATAGCATTCCTCCCAACACTGACTTTATAGGTACAGTGCGGGGCTCCTGCAATTTCTAGCTGAAGACCAAACGCCGAGAGACGGTCGCCATGCCCCAGTCCTTTACAGCCCACCTTTGGCAAGCCATTCAGCCCATCTACAAGCAAATCCTCGATCACCCCTTCAACCGAGAGTTGGCAGCGGGCAGCCTATCGCGGCAGCGGTTCCAGTTTTACTTGCAGCAGGATGCTCTTTATCTCACCGACTTTGCCCGCGCCCTGGCCTTGATTGGAGCTCGTTCCGAAGGGGCTGAGCAGGTGGTGAGTTTCTTGAACTTTGCCCTGGGAGCCATTGTGGCCGAACGCAGCCTGCACGAAAGCTATTTTCGCCTCTACGACATTCAACCCGAAACAGCCTATGCCCCTGCCTGCTTCGCCTATACCCGTTTTTTGTTGGCTGCGGCGGCTGTGGATCCCTATGAGGTGGCCATTGCCGCTGTGCTGCCCTGCTTTTGGATCTACCGAGAGGTGGGATCCACCATCTATCGCACCGCGCAGCCTGACAATCCCTACCAACAGTGGATCGACACCTACGCCGGGGAAGAATTTGCCCAAGTGGTGCAGCAGGCTTTGGACATCACCGACTCCGTCGCTCAGCAGGCTACAGAACCGCTGCGGGAAAAGATGAGGGCAGCTTTTGTCACTGCCTCCCGGTTGGAATGGCTGTTTTGGGACAGTGCCTATCGCCTCGAATCTTGGCAACCCGCCTAATCCTCAGCCGGTCGGGCTGGCTTACCAGACAGCAACTGCTGGGCTTGCGCGAAAACGGCATCCAACATCGGCTCCGTCAGCAGCCGTGTGGCCGTGTTGCGCCGGCTGGGATGGTAAGACGCCAGCAAATAGCGACCCTCTGCCAAAGGAATAACGCAATTGTGGCCAAAGCGGGGGCGGGGCCTGAGAGGCGACAAGAGCATCAGAGCGTGTTGGAAGGCAAAATGCCCCAACGTCAGGATCACCCGCACCTGGGTTAGCAGCTCCAGCTCTTGCTTCAGGTAGCCCAGGCAGGTCTTGGCTTCTATGGCGGTGGGGCGGTTCTCCGGGGGCACACAGCGCACCACTGCCGAGATGTAGCAATCCTGCAATTGCAGGCCATCCTCTCGGTGGGTAGAGGTGGGCTGATTGGCAAACCCGGCTCGGTACAGGGCGCGAAACAGCCAGTCCCCGCTGGGATCCCCGGTAAACACGCGCCCGGTGCGGTTGCCCCCATGGGCTGCCGGCGCCAACCCGATCACCCACAGCCGCGCCTGCGGATCCCCGAACCCTGGCACCGGTCGGCCCCAGTAGAGCTGGTCGCGAAAACGGGCCACCTTCTGAAGGGCGACTGACTCTCGCCAGGCCACCAAGCGGGGGCAGCGGCAGCAACTGACGATTTCAGTTTGCAAAGTGGCCCAATCCTGGAGACCCAGCGCCTCACTCCTCCTCGTCGTCATCCTCCTCTAGCTCGTCGAAGGCAGGGGTGGAATCGTCGATCAATTGATCATCTTCCAAGATCAAACGAGGCGGCAGCTCCGGCAACACCGCAGGCTCTTCCTCCTCTTCGTCAGGCTCCGGCTCGGCGGCAATCTCCTCGTAGGTGGTGAAGCCCGTGCCTGCCGGGATCAAGCGCCCGATGATTACGTTTTCCTTCAAGCCGCGCAGCCAGTCGGATTTGCCCTCAATGGCCGCCTCAGTCAGCACGCGGGTGGTTTCCTGGAAGCTGGCCGCTGAGATGAAGCTGTCGGTATTCAAGCTGGCCTTGGTGATCCCCAGCAGGACGGGCGTGTATTTGGCCGGCGCTCCTCCAGTAATGGCCATGGTGGCATTGATCTGCTGGATTTCCCGCAACTCCACCAGCTCCCCCGGCAACAGGATGGTGTCGCCACCATCATCCACCCGCACCTTGGAGGTCATCTGGCGCACCACGATCTCAATGTGTTTGTCGGAGATCTCCACCCCCTGGGAGCGGTAGACGTTCTGCACTTCGTTGACAAAGAAGCGCTGCACCTCCCGCAGAGCCAACCGTGCGGCTTGGTCATCTCCCAAGGTTTGGCGATGGTACTCGTAGTAGATCTCCAAGAGGTCGTGGGGGTTGGCAGGGCCATCGGTTAGGGGATCCCCCACCCCCACCGGCTGTCCATCTACCACGATCAAGCTCTGCCCCGGCAGCACAGGATAGTCTCTAACGGTGCCATCGGCTTCGATGACCTTCAAATCCGGCTCCTCTCCCCGCCAGCTCAGTTGAACGGTGCCGGGCCGCTTGGCCAGAACACACATTTCCTTGGGCTTGCGGGCCTCCAGCAGCTCCTCAATCCGCGGCAGACCCTGGATGATGTCCCCCGTCTTGGCCCGCTCAAACACCAGGAGGGCCAGGGAATCCCCCCGCTGCACCAGATCGCCATCTCGTACCTGCAGAATGGCACCCGCAGAAACCAAGTAGGGCCGCGCTATCCGCAACACCACTTGGCCGTCCGTTATCTGCATTACCTGTCCCGACTGTGGAGAAGGGATCCCAGGCGCCAGCTCATCTCCGGCCCGCACCAGCGCCCCTACCGTCACGCTGGCTGAACCTGTCAGGGGCACCTGCACCAGATCGTCGTCGGTAATCACCAGCACCCGCCGTACCACCTCCGCTCCCTCGCGGATCCCTTGGACGATCCCGGCCTTTTTGGCTTGGATTTCGGTGCGGGCGATAACATCTCCGCTGGCGATGGAGTCTCCTTCCTTCACCAACAGCCGCGTGTGGGTACTCCCCTGCGTCAGATCCGCTTCCACGTCGCGGCGCAGCAACAGAGTTTCCAGAATCACCAGTTGCAGGCGGCGAATATCTGGATCCTTCTCATCTTGGATCAGCTCGATATCGGCCTTCAGTTGTGGGGCGTCGGTATCGATTTCCAGCACCAGTTGGGTGCGCAGGAGCTCTACAGGGCCTACCGACTTCACCCGCTCCCCATCTTTGAAGGGAACCCGCTGCACCGCCCGCAGACGAATGGAGCGACCGGACTCGCTGGTGGACTCTTGAGTGGGCACCAAGGGCCGGTCGGGGATCTCGTACTCCTGCACCGGACGCAGCAGCAAGCCTGGGCCTTCGGGAGTTTCCACGTGTTCCAGGTAGACCAGTCGGTCGGGAACGATGCTGCTGAGCACCGGTTGCCCTGGCTGGATTAGGGTGCCACTTTTCACTTCCAAGTCGGCGGGGTTGTCCACCAGATGCAGGGATCCCGGCTTGATGACAATCTCCCGCAGAATGTCGTTCTTCTGGATGACTTCGACAACACCGGCATTCTGGCAAAAGATGTCTTTCACCACCTCAGTGCCTGCTTCCACATACTGGCCATCGTCCACGTTCAGCAGGGAGATGTCCTTGTTCACCTCGTGGGTCTCTTCTGGGATCCACAGCAGGGTGCCGCCCTGGATGACTTCGTAACCTTGCTTGGCCTTGCCGCGCCGTGCCACCTCAATGCCGGCGAACTTCACCAAGCCTCCCGTCTGACTGCGGAAGTGGTTGTCGATCAGCTCCGCCACCACCTCATCGTTGCCCACTTTGGTGCCCGGAGTGGCCTTGAGAACAAAGGTCTGCCCACTGGAAGTGTCCAGCAAAAATTGTTCCCGCCCCTGGTGGGATTCCACCCGTACCCGTGCTTCCCGCAACACCACCGAAGCGTTGATGATCTCCACCTCGCGCCCACTTCTGGTGTCGCTGCGCTCCGGTAGCCGCACAATGCCGCCATGCTCCGTCACCAGCGAGGTTTCGGCGATCACATCCCCCGCCTGCACCCGATCCCCGTTTTTCACCACCGGCTCGGCCCCCGGAGGCAGGTTGTACACCTGTCCAGACATCACCCAGATCAATCCCTGCCGCTGGGCAGTGTAGGTGGTGTTACCCTGGCGGTCAGTCTTCTCCTCGATGGGCAGATCGGCAAAGCGAATTTCTCCAGCCAGGTCGGCCACCACCTCTTTCTGGGCTTTCTCGGTGCTCTTACGGCTGGCCTTGGCCAGGGACACCTCTGCAATCAACTGATCCCGCTGCACCTGGGCTCCGTCCCGCACCAGCAGGGTGGATCCCTGAGTCATGTCGAAGGACTCCCGTTGACCGTCTGGGCCTTCCAAGATGATTTGGTTGTTTACCTCCACTTGTAGAGCATCGTCGCCGTGGCGGGTACGGAAGGGGCGGGTGCGCAGATTTTTCGGGAACCGCACCACACCCGCAAAGGGGGCGCGAATTTGGCGGGCCACCTCCCCTGTAAACACGCCTCCCGTGTGGAAGGTGCGCATGGTCAACTGGGTGCCCGGCTCCCCAATCGATTGGGCGGCGATGATCCCGACCGCTTCCCCCAGATCCACCAGGCGGGAGTGGGCCAAGCTCCAGCCATAACACATCCGGCACACGGAGCGGTTGGCTTCACAGGTGAGGGGAGAACGCACCATCACCTGGCGGATGCCGGCCTCCACAATCGTCTTGGCCAGGTCGTGATCCACCTCTTGGTTGCGACGGGCAAGCACCACCTGGGTTTCTGGGTGCACCACGTCGCGCGCCAGCACTCGGCCCACCAAGCGCTCCTCCAAAGACACCACCACCTTGTCCCCATCCATCAGGTATTCCAGGAGAATGCCCTGGTCGGTGCCGCAGTCGGATTCCCGCACGATCACATCCTGAGACACGTCCACCAAACGGCGGGTGAGGTAGCCGGAGTCGGCGGTGCGCAGAGCCGTATCCACTAAACCCTTGCGGGCCCCATAGGAAGAGATGATGTATTCGGTAACGGTCAGGCCCTCGCGGAAATTGGTTTTGATGGGCAAATCGATGATCCTCCCCTGGGGGTTGGCCATCAGGCCGCGCATGCCCACCAACTGCCGTACCTGGGAGACATTCCCCCTCGCCCCCGAGTTGGCCATCATGTAGACGGAGTTAAGGGGATCGTTCTGCCGGAAGTTGTTGAGCATCTCCTCTTTGATCTGGTCGTTGATCTGGTTCCAGGTGTCGATCACCTTTTGGTAGCGCTCCACCTCTGTGATTTCTCCACGGGTATAGCGCTCGGTGGCCGCCTCGATCTCGGCTTCCGCTTGCGCCAACAACTGCCGCTTGCTGGGGGGAACGCGCAGGTCTTCGACGCTGATGGAGACGGCTGCCTGGGTGGCGTATTTGAAGCCCAGGGTCTTCAGAGCATCCGCCATCTGAGCAGTGCGGGCTGTGCCGTAGCGGGCAAAGGACCAGGCAATCAGGTTACGCAGCTCTTTTTTGCCAATTTGATAGTTGCGAAAGGGCACAGGGGGCAAGGGGGTGTCGGCTTTGTTGTCGTCGGCAGCCTGCCGCGACAGGCCAGCGGAAAATCGTCCTTTTTCGCTCATGATGCCTCGCTAGAGAGAAGGGGAGAGAAGAGCCGTCCTACGGCAGAGGGTAACTACGCAGACAAAATATCTTGCACGGTCTTGTTAAAAATGATCCGGCCCGGCGTGGTGCGAATGTACTGGCTGATCACGTTGCCGTTTTGATCTTCGCGGATACGGCGGTAGTTGGTGATCTTGAGGCGGATGCCGCCCGCTTCTTCGATAATTTGCGGCTCGGACTCTTTTTCGCCCTTGCCCAACTCCATCGGGCCGTGGTAGCGCACCCAGACCTTGCTGTGCAGGCCGATGGCGCCGCGGTCGTAGGCGATGAGAGCATCTTCCAAGCTGGCGAAGAAGCGATCGCCAAGATCGGGCTGGTGGGGGTTATCTGCCGTCAGGTAGTAGCATCCCAGCACCATATCTTGGCTGGGGGTGATGATGGGAGCGCCGGTGGCCGGGGAGAGGATGTTGTTGGTGGCCAGCATCAGCAGGCGCGCTTCCGCCTGGGCTTCCAACGACAGGGGCACATGCACCGCCATCTGGTCGCCGTCGAAGTCGGCGTTGAAAGCAGGGCAGACCAAGGGGTGAAGTTGAATCGCCCTTCCCTCCACCAGGATTGGCTCAAAAGCTTGGATCCCCAGGCGGTGCAGGGTGGGGGCACGGTTGAGCAAGACGGGGTGGCCGTCGATCACCTCTTCCAGCACATCCCAAATCTGTGGGTCATTGCTCTGGATCATCTTTTTGGCAGCCTTGATGTTGTTGACAATGCCCCGCTTGATCAATTTGTGGATGACAAAGGGCTGGAACAGCTCGATGGCCATCTCTTTGGGCAGGCCACACTGGTGCATGCGCAGGTTGGGCCCCACCACGATCACCGAACGTCCGGAGTAGTCCACCCGTTTGCCCAACAGGTTTTGCCGGAAGCGCCCCTGTTTGCCTTCGATGATGTCGGAGAGGGACTTGAGGGGACGGTTGTTGGCCCCCGCCACCACGCGCCCCCGCCGACCGTTGTCGATCAGCGCGTCCACCGCCTCCTGGAGCATGCGCTTTTCGTTGCGCACAATGATCTCCGGCGCCATGATCTCCTGCAGCCGGGCCAGGCGGTTGTTGCGGTTGATCACACGACGGTAGAGATCGTTGAGGTCGCTGGTGGCAAAGCGGCCCCCATCCAACTGCACCATGGGGCGCAGATCCGGCGGGATCACCGGCAGCACCCGCAACACCATCCACTCCGGACGGGATCCGGTGGCGATGAAGTTGTCGATTACCCGCAGCCGCTTGATCAGGCGCGCCCGCTTTTGGCCGCGAGCACTGGTGATCTCCTCCCGCAGTTGCTCCGCCTCTTTTTCCAGGTCGATATCCTTGAGCAGGCGCTCGATGGCCTCCGCCCCGATCATCGCCCAGTTCTCCGGCAGTTGCAGTTCGGATCCCTCCTCGTACATCTGATCTTCGATCTCGAGGAATTGATCCTCCGTCAACAGTTGTTTGTAGGAGAGATTCTGGGCATTGCCCGGATCCACCACTACGTAGGCGTTGAAGTACACCACTTGCTCCACATCCCGCAGCGGCATGTCCAACAGGGTGGCGATGTGGCTGGGGATCCCTTTCAAATACCAAACGTGGGTGACCGGAGCGGCCAACTTGATGTAGCCCATGCGGTGGCGGCGCACCCGCGACTCGGTCACCTCCACCCCACAGCGCTCGCAGACGATCCCCCGATGCCGTACTCGCTTGTACTTACCGCAGTGGCATTCCCAGTCTTTGGCCGGCCCAAAGATGCGCTCACAGAAAAGACCATCCATCTCCGGCTTGAGGGTGCGGTAATTGATGGTCTCGGGCTTGGTGACTTCCCCCACCACTTGACCATTCGGCAGGGTGCGCTGGCCCCACTCCATGATCCGTTCTGGAGAAGCCAAGCCGATTTTGACATAGTCAAAGCGTTGCTCTGTTTTGGCCATCGCCGTTTTCCTCCTGGCTTGCTGAACCCAAAGGAGAGGGAAGCCCCACCCTCCTTCGTGGGTTGAATGGGATCCCCGTCACGTTCGCGTCAGGGGTGGGGAGCGCTCTCAACCCTCAAAAGTCCTCTTCCTCCTCCTCGTCCTCATCTTCCTCAAGGCTGCGGCTGGCATTCGCGTCAGCGGTGCGGAGCACTCTGGTAAAGGCTGGTGATGGCGAGAGATCCTCAGACGTAACCGATTCATAAGTGGGTCGAGAGGGAGTATGACGGTTGGAGGTATCGGCCATCAGATCCACTTCCACATCGTGGGTTTGCCCTTCGCTGTCCACCTCCACCTTGTGTACCGACACATCCAGGCAGAGGGACTGCAGCTCCCGCACCAGCACCTTGAAGGACTCCGGCGTGCCGGGTCGAGGGATGGGCTTGCCCTTGACGATGGCGTTGAGAGCCTCGTTGCGCCCCACCATGTCGTCGGACTTGACGGTGAGCAACTCCTGCAGGATGTAGGCTGCCCCAAACGCCTCCAAAGCCCACACCTCCATCTCCCCAAAGCGCTGGCCGCCCTGCTGCGCCTTGCCCCCCAGCGGTTGCTGGGTCACCAAAGAATAGGGGCCGGTGGAGCGGGCATGGATCTTGTCATCCACCAAGTGCACCAGCTTCAACATGTAGGCGCGGCCCACCGTAACAGGCTGGTCAAAGGGTTCTCCGGTGCGACCGTCAAACACCTGGATTTTGCCGCAGTACTTGCCTTCCGGGTTAAAAATCCAGTCCTTGCCGGTCTTCTCTCGGGCTTCCCTCAGCTTGGCCTCCACCGTCAGACGGGAGGCTTCCAAACCGTGCATCTCGTCGAAGGGCATCAGCTTGAAGCGCACCCCCAGATGTTCTGCTGCCCAGCCCAGCAGGCACTCGTACACTTGGCCCACGTTCATGCGAGAGGGCACCCCCAAGGGGTTGAGCACCACATCCACCGGTGTGCCGTCCGCCAGGTAGGGCATGTCCTCAATCGGCAAGATGCGGGAGATGATACCCTTGTTGCCGTGACGGCCCGCGATCTTGTCCCCCACCTGGATTTTGCGCTTGAGGGCAATGTAGACCCGCACCACCATGTTGGCGCCGGGAGGCAGCTCATCCCCCTGTTCGCGGGTAAAGATGCGTACATCCACCACCCGACCGCGCTCGCCGTTGGGCACCCGCAGCGAGTTGTCCCGCACATCCCGAGCCTTTTCCCCGAAAATGGCCCGCAATAGCCGCTCTTCTGGGGGCTGATCCGACTCCCCTTTGGGGGTGACTTTGCCCACCAAAATGTCGCCGGCCTCCACCCAAGCCCCAATGCGCACAATGCCGTTCTCATCCAGGTCCCGCAGGGCATCTTCCCCCACGTTGGGGATCTCGCGGGTGATCTCTTCCGGGCCTAGCTTGGTTTGCCGGGCCTCGATCTCGTGCTTCTCGATGTGTACCGAGGTAAAGACATCGTCGTAGACCAGCCGCTCGCTGATCAAGATGGCATCTTCGTAGTTGTAGCCCTCCCAGGGCATGTAGGCCACCAACACGTTTTGGCCCAAAGCCAACTCGCCCCCTTCGGTCGCCGGGCCATCCGCCAGCACCTGGCCAGCCACCACCCGATCCCCCGTATAGACAAGGGGACGCTGGTTGAGGCAGGTGTCTTGGTTGGAGCGCTGGTATTTCTGCAGGCGATAGACAATTGGATCCCCGCCGTCGTCTGGCCGCACCACGATTTCGTCGGCAGAGACATAGGTCACCACGCCATTGGTGCGCGACACCACCACCATGCCGGAGTCGCGTGCCGCCTGGGCTTCCAGGCCAGTGCCCACATAGGGCCGATCCGGCTTAAGCAGGGGTACCGCCTGCCGCTGCATGTTTGCTCCCATCAAGGCACGGTTGGCGTCATCGTGCTCCAGGAAGGGGATCAAGGAGGTGGCCACCGAGATGACCTGCACCGGCGCCACTTGGACGTAGTGCACTTCTGTGGGGTGGGCGGTGGTGAACTCTTGGCGGTAGCGCACCGGCACCAAGTCGGCAGTGATGCGGCCCTCGGCATCCACCGGCACATCCCCCGGGGCCACGCGGTACTCGTCCTCTTCGTCAGCGGTGAGGTAGACCATGCCCAGATCTTTGCGCACCACGCCGTTCTCGACCCGGTAATAGGGGCTTTCGATAAAGCCGTACTGGTTGACGCGGGCGTGGGTGGCCAGGGATCCAATCAACCCGGCGTTGGGGCCTTCTGGAGTTTCGATGGGGCAGATGCGGCCGTAGTGGCTGGGGTGGATATCCCGCACCGCAAAGCCGGCCCGTTCCCGACTTAGGCCGCCGGGGCCCAGGGCAGATAACCGGCGCTTGTGGGTCAGCTCCGCCAGGGGATTGGTCTGATCCATGAACTGGGAGAGCTGGCTGGAGCCGAAGAACTCCTTAATGGCCGCCACCAAGGGTTTGGGGTTGACCAAAGAGGCCGGGGTGAGGTTTTCCGACTCGGAGACTGTCATCCGTTCTCGGATGATCCGCTCCAGGCGATTCAGGCCCACCCGCACCTGGTTTTGCAGCAGCTCGCCCACGGAGCGCACGCGGCGGTTGCCCAGGTGGTCGATGTCGTCCACATGGCCGATGTCGTACTCCAAATTGATCAGGTAGTCGATGACGGCCAAAATGTCGGTGACGGTAAGCACCCGCACACTTTCGGCTACGTTCAAATTTAACTTTTTGTTCAGCTTGTAGCGCCCTACCCGGCCCAAATCGTAGCGTTTGGGGTCGAAGAAGCGGGATTCCAGCAACTGCTGGCCACCCGATACAGTGGGGGGTTCCCCGGGCCGCAACTTGCGGTACAGCTCCATTAGGGCTTCTTCTTCGGTGTAGGGCCCCTCTTTCTCCATGGTTTTCTGGAAGAATTCGGGGTGGCGCAGGTTGTCGTAAATCTCGGAGTCGCTCAGGCCCAAGGCTTTCAGCAGAACTGCCGCCGAGAGCTTGCGGGTTTTGTCGATGCGCACCCACACCAGGCCGTTTTTGTCGGTCTCGAACTTCAGCCAGGCGCCGCGGTTGGGGATGAGGCTGGCGCTGTAGGTGCGACGCCCGTTTTTGTCCAGCTCCGATTTGTAATAGACGCCGGGGCTGCGCACAATTTGGTTGACGATCACCCGCTCGGCGCCGTTGATGATGAAGGTGCCCCGATCCGTCATCAAGGGTAGTTCGCCGATGAAGACGTCCATGTCTTTAATCTCGCCGGTCTCTTTGTTGATCAGGCGAGTGGGCACCCGGATCTGCGCTTGATAGGTGGCATCCCGCCGCTTGGCCTCCTCAGGGTCGTAGCGGGGGCGGTTGATCTTGTACCCTTTGGAGGGATCCCCAGGGCGATATTCAGGCAGGAAGTGCAGCTCTAGCTTACCAGTGTAATCGATGATGGGGGAAAAGCTGAGAAGCTCCTCTTCAAACCCTTCTCGCAAAAACCACAAGAAACTCTCCCGCTGAATCTCCACCAGGTCAGGAAAGGTAGGAGCGACAGGGGATGGCACTGCTAATTGTGTCATGCGTTGCTCGGGAGGGGTCGCGCTGCAGTCAGGCCTTCCATTATAGAAACCCCGCCAACGATCGTCAACGAACGTTACAAAGGTCGAGGGGCTGTCCGGATCCCTTGAGGGCTCACTTGGAAAATCTCGGCAAAACCGCTGGGGATCCCCTTTTGGCTGCCGGAGCAGGGACGATTCCCACCGTGCCTTAAGGATTGTTCACATCCATTCACACTCAGGCAGATTATTCTAATCTTTGACCGTTTTTACGGATCATCCGCTGCTCCAGCTCGGATTTCCGGTCGACCGTGGGGATCGGAGGGGTGGCTCTGACAGGCTCAGCCGGTCGCCAGGGTGGACGCGGCGCCGGTCTTTGTCGCTTTTGAGATGCACGCTGTTGATGCAGGCTAGGGGGCAAGACGCGGAGCCATCAATCATGAGAAAGGATCGGGAATGGGTTTACAAAGCTTCTCAGGCTGGGGGAACCTCGGGATGGCTTGCGGGTGATCTGCGGGTGATCTAATGAAGCACAGTTTGTTGGCGAGGAGGGTTTTGTGAGTCAAAGTCAGAACAATCAGAATAAAAAAAGTGATCTGTATAACCGGGACCACAGCTTGTCGGCCCAGTTGCGAGAGAGCACCAAGCAGTCCCACACCATGGCCGAGAACATGGCCTTTATCAAGTGTTTCCTGAAGGGAGTGGTGGATAAACGGGCCTACAGCCGCTACCTGGGCAATTTCTACTTTGTCTACAGTGCTCTGGAAGAGGGCTTTGCCCAACTGCGAGAGCACCCCCTGGTGGGCCGGCTCTACTACCCAGAGCTGTGGCGCAAGGCCAGCCTGGAGAAGGATTTAAATTATTTTGTTGGCCCCAACTGGCGCTCTTTGGTCAAGCCCTCCCCTGCCTGCCAGGTCTATGTCAACCGCATTCGGGAAGTGGTGGAAAAAGATCCGCTTCTGCTGATCGCTCACGCCTACACCCGCTACATCGGTGACTTGTCGGGTGGCCAAATCCTCAAAAACATCGCCCGCCGGGCCATGGGCTTGCCGCCAGGGGAAGGAACAGCTTTTTACGATTTCGAGCAGATCCCCCACGAGGGCAAGTTCAAGCAGCGCTACCGTGCCCAGATGGATGCATTGGGGCTGGATCAAGCCACCATCGACCGCATTGTGGCAGAGGCCAATTATGCCTTCAAGCTGAACATGGACTTGTTTAGGGAGTTGGAGGGGAATTGGCTGTTGTCGATGGCCCGCTTGGCCTGGAATTCGCTGCTCAGCCAGTTTCAACGCAAGCCCACCCGTTCTGAGGCAGCCGCTCCCAGCTCCTAAAATCCGGATTCCAGAGGGCAGTGAGGCGATGGGTTCTGCTGCCTATCTCCCCTCTCCCTCTGGGAGAAGAGCCGGGGGTGAGGATCAGTCACATTCAAGAGTGTCGCGGGTGGCCCGACCGGTTACAGGGTTAACGCCGGTGGCCCGTTCGCAAAGGATGGAGAGGGCGTCTTGCCGTATCAACGCATTGGTGAAATCCGCCCCATCAATTTGGATCCCTTCGACTCGGGCCAGCCACATCATGCTGTCCTGCAGTTGCGCTTCTCGCAGATCCGCACCCTGTAGGTTGGCCATGTCCAAAGTGGCCCCGCGCAAGTCGGCTCCGCGCAAGTTGGCTTTGCTGAGATTGGCCCCGAACAGGTTCGCCCCTGCCGCCTTCACATGGCTGAGATCGCTTTGGCGCAGGTTGGCCTTGAGAAACTTCCAGCCGCTCAGGTCTTGCCCTGCAAAGCTCACCCCCTGTAGATCTCGTTTGGTGTAGTCTTCGGCGTGGGCCGGGGATCCCAGCGGAGTAACCCCCAGGCAGAGTATCAGCCCGCAAAGCACCATCCCCCGCAGGAAACGGCTCAGCCAAGACCGCCTCGCCAGAACCGAAGCCAGCCAAGCAACAGACATCGTGGATCCCTCCCTCAAGGAAACCTCCATGGCTTGGGAATTGCTTCTGGTTTTATCTTACCGGATAGGGATCCCGCCGGCAGGTTGGGCTATCTTAAAGTCTTCTACTAAAGTCTTCTACAGACCAGATCCGCGATTGGCGAGGGGGCGACAGGGATCCATGTCCGAGATCGAGGTCTTCGATGCGGAGCAGTTGGCCGGGCTGATCGAGGGTCTGGCAGAGGCGATCGGCAGGGATCACCCCCACCCCCAAAAGTTGACGTTGATCGGCATTCGCACCCGGGGAGTTCCCCTGGCCTACCGCCTGCGGGATCGGATTGCCACTCTGCTGGGGATCCCGCCCCAAGTGGGGGAGCTGGACATCACTTTTTTCCGCGACGATTTGAGCGCCGGCGGGTTGCGCACCCCCGATCGCAGCGAAATGCCGCGTGACCTGACCGGCCAAGAGGTGGTGCTGGTAGATGATGTGATCTTTCGCGGTCGCACCGTGCGAGCAGCTTTGGAGGCTCTAAACCACTTTGGGCGACCGGAACGGGTGCGATTGGCGGTGTTGATCGACCGGGGTCACCGGCAGTTCCCCATCCAGCCCGATTACTGCGGTTGTCAGCTTTCCACAGAACCGGAGCAAACGGTGAGAGTCCATCTGCGGGAAACCGATGCAGAAGAGCGGGTGCTGTTGATAGACAAAACGGCAAAGATCAAGTCCTGAGCCAGCGCTGGGGTGCGGTATTTTAGGGATGACCTGCCGAAACTCACTGCCATGTCTTGGTTGCCGGAAACTCGCCGCTACGCTGTTTTGGGCACGGGCGCTTTGGGAGGATTTTATGGGGCGAAATTGCAACAGGCGGGCTTTTCGGTGCATTTTCTGCTGCACAGCGACTATGACCATGTTCGCCAAAGCGGCCTCTGGGTGCAGTCCTGCTGGGGGGATTTTCATTTGCCCCAGGTGAATGCCTACGCAGCCGTGGAGGACATGCCGGCTTGCGAAGGCGTGATCGTGGCTTTGAAAGCCACCCAAAATGCGCTTCTGCCGCACTTGATCCCGCCTGTGTTGGCCGAGAATGGCGTGGTGATCTTGTTGCAAAACGGGCTGGGGGTGGAACCCGAGATTGCCGATTGCGTTGGCCCAGAGCGGGTCATGGGGGGCCTCTGCTTCATCAGCTCCAATAAGGTTGGCCCCGGCCACATTCACCATCTGGATTACGGTTCGGTGCTGCTGGCAGAGTACGGCCCTGGCTATGCCCCCCAAGGGATCACGCCCCGCCTTCAACAAGTTCAAGCCGATTTTCAACGGGCAGGGATCCCGACTTCGCTCTCACCAGATTTGATGTTGGCCCGCTGGCAGAAACTGGTCTGGAATATTCCCTTCAACGGCCTCTCGGTGGTGTTCAATGCCGATACTCAGCAAATGATTCGAGACCCTGAGGCCCGTGCTTTGGCGGAAACGCTGATGCAGGAGGTGATACAGGGAGCTGCAGCTTGTGATCGCCTGCTTCCCGACTCCCTGATCCAAGAAATGCTCACCAATACCGAGAAAATGGCCCCCTACCGCACCAGCATGAAAATCGACTATGAGCGCAAACGTCCTCTGGAACTGCAGGTGATCTTCGGCAACCCACTGCAGTACGCTCGACAAGCTGGGATCCATCTGCCACGGGTTGAAATGCTCTACCGACAGTTGCAGGTGTTGGATCGCCTGAATCGAGGGATCCCTGGGGAGCAGCAGGCTTAAGTTTTTCAAGATCCGGCGGAGCGATCCCAGGGCTGGAGCAGGCTTTCTCCTTTGCTTGCGGGTAGACTGAGCCGCAGTCGTGTACTGTTGCTCTGGCTTTATGCCGCTGGGATCCACCCACGATCGCATTACCCTCTGGACGGCCCCCGGCATCACCCTAGCCGCCGGTGTGTTGGGGAACAGCACCACAGTTGCCCTGGCTGTGGGATCCGCCTATCTGTTCAGCGGCCTGATGTTTTCTGGAGATCTGGACACCTGTTCCCGACAGTATCAACGCTGGCTGTTCTTGCGCTGGATTTGGCTGCCCTACCGCAAGTGGATGCGGCATCGCTCCTTTTGGTCTCATGGGCCGATTGTGGGCACCGCCGTGCGGGTACTGTACTTGAGCCTATGGGCAGGAGGAGCTGGCCTGCTGGGGGCTTGGCTGGGATCCCGGTTGGGCTGGTGGATGTGGCAACCCTGGGTGTGGGGCAGCGATCTCTGGCAATTGCTGCAAGTTCACGCCGAGATGCTCTTTTGGATTGGGATGGGGTTGGAACTGGGATCGGTGAACCACAGCCTAAGCGACTGGATGGTCTCCCGCTGGAAACGCTGGCGCAGAAAACGCCGTCAGGTTCGATCTCCTGCCAGGCGACTCAGCTATCGTGGCTAGGGATCCATTGGGCCAAAAGCTGATTCTTGCCTGCCCCGGCATTTGAATGGCGGTGAGATTGCCTACTGTTCCGCAACGCGTAGTCATTTATCTCACCGTCAAGGTGAAACAAACGACCGGTTGCTTCCTGCTAAGGCCTCCGGCCCGCTACGCGAGCAGTTGAAATAGAGGGTAATAAGAACCACGACTGCTATCAGCCCCTCACCCCCCCTTGAACCTGTGCTGTGCCCACAACTCCGCGACCTATCCTCTCAAGAGGGCTGAAACTGCAAATCTTGGCCAATTACCCTTTAGCCCAGGTACTCTGCTTGTGGCCATTTCGATTCAAACTGGGACACTGCACCCATACCTAAAGCCTTGAATACAGGGAATCAGAAGGCTCTCCTCAGTAGCCCAAGCGTCTCACCCTAACTTGAAACGACTACTTGAAGCAGTTTTGTCAAGAACATTTCCTCTTACGTTGGCTAGGTATTGCGATTTAATCTCAATAAAGCTATGCTGTTACTCAGTTGAGTGGTGGAGTCATATCCATCAGTCTTCCTCTCTTGTCTTGGATGCGGCAGGGATCCTGTGCTGGCAGAGCTGGCCATCTGCGTCAGCAGGGATCCCTTTTTCTCCTCTCCAAGGCTAAGCAAGGTTCTGTGCTAATGAGAGTCAGAATCAGTTGATAGAGAGATTTTTTGCTTGCTCATGTCAATCTGTGGAGGTGGCAGTGTAAAGGAGCAACAGCGGCTGAGGGTTATGGCTTTGGAAGGGGGCAATCTGGCTTCGGGAACCGGAAGACAAGACCGAATACAAAGATTGCTGCTCTAGTTTCCTTTGCAAACTTGTCAGAAGCTAAGGAAAAAGACCAACCTTTTGGGACAAACTGTCTGTCCTATGTCTTGTTTTGTCGTTCAAAAATTTATGTTGGGCTCAAGAGAAACTCTAGAAAAAAAGTTGAATCAGGTGGAAGAATCAGTTAGAATCTAGCTGGCGTTAACGCTAACCGCGACGAAGAGACTGGAGGGAGGAAAGCCTAACAGCCTCTCTCCTTTTTTCTGTAGGGGTTACCCTCACTCTCAAACCCCATCTCATGAGAAGGGAGGAAGACCAAATACCCTATGACTTGAAATAGCAGCATTTTCATTAACTTTTGTTTTACTCTCTATGCCAAACTTGATACTAAGCTAAAGAGTTGCTCCTCGATCTTGTAACCATTGAGCAGCCAGCCTGTGTTGGCGTTTTTGTGCATAGGCTAAGGGGGTATGCCCATCTTCATTGCGAGGGTTTAGTTCGGCTCCATTTTCCAGCAAAAGCTCCAGGATTTCGATGTGTCCTTCCCAAGCAGCCCAGTGCATCGGTGTCGCCCCGAATCGGTTGCGCGCATTGGCATTGGCCCCGTACAAGAGCAGAAAGCGAGCGATGCCCAAATCCCCTCGGGTGGCGGCTTCATGCAGAGGGGTTCGGCCTGTTTCGTCAGTGGCATCCACCGGCGCTCCCTTGGATAGTAGGCGGGCCAGAATGCTTTTTCGACCGGTGGCTGTGGCCCAGTGGAGAACACGACCAGTGTTGGCTCCCTTTTGGATGAGCAGACCGATTACTTCTACCTGATCGGTTAAAGCAGCCCGATGGAGAGGGGTATAGCCATAGTTATCTGGGAGATCGATATCGCTGCCTGCCCTCAAGAGACGCTCCACCAGCTTGACCTGACCGCTGGCGGCAGCCAAATGGAGAGGGGTAGCACCTGTGGGATCTAAGGCATTGGGGGAGGCGCCATATACTAAGAGCAAGTCCAGCAGTCCCAGATGGCCAAGGAGTGTCGCTTTGTGAAGCAAGGTCATTCCCTGAGCATCGACAGCATTTACATCTTCCCCTTGCTGCAAATAGGCCAATAGTTGTTTTAGATCTCGATTGGCAAGAGCTTGATGAAGCGCTTCACTCATAACAGATAGAAATAAAAAAGCCAAGTTGCAATGAAGTTGGGCAACAGGAAGGGATCCTCGATAGGCCGGAATGGAGGCTCCAAACAACTTGGGCAAAGTCTAACACTGGATCCCTGCTGCTGAGGGAAGCGGGAGAACCAAGCGCTTGGTGGGATCCCTTGGTCAAGCCGGGGCCGCAGCGATAGACTAGAGCTGGTTTTTGGCCAGGTCTTTTCCCGATCCCTTAGTTGCGCCACCGTTTATGGATTACTACGCGATCCTGAACCTATCTCCTGCAGCGGACATTGAAGAGATTAAACAGGCGTTTCGACGGTTGGCGCGGCAGTTTCACCCTGATGTGGCAGGGGAGGGATCCCGAGAGCGTTTCCAACAAATCCACCAAGCCTACCAAGTGCTGAGCGACCCTGAGCAGCGGCGGCGCTACGATGCACAACGTCAATCTGCACAACGTCAATCTCCACCCAGCTCTCCTGCTGCCGGCAAAAGGCGGGTGGTCATTCGCAGCATAGACCCCTCATCGGCAGAGCAGCCCAATCCGGAAGGGCTCAAGGAGGGGATTGCCCGCGTCAAGGCAGCCTGGCGGGAGCGGAAGTTGCCCACGGCGGTGGCCCAGGCGGAGGCGCTGCTGAAACGGTTTCCCAACTCCAGCGAGGCCATCCACATCTTGGCGTTGGCCTACCAGCGCTTCGGCAACCATTTGATCTACGAGGGGCGCTATCAGCAGGCGGAAGCCTACTTGAGAAAAGCTTTGGCCACGGAGCCGCACAACCGAGAATTGGCCTTTGAAATCAAGCGAGATTTAGCCCGTCTGGGCATTCGGGAGGGATCCCGCTAACTTGCCTGCGTTGGGATCCCCAACGTCTGAGCTGCCCACTGCCGGAGTTGTTGGCGGTTGACTTTGCCCTGAGGGTTGCGCGGGATCCCCGTACACCACAGCCAGTGCTTGGGGTGCTTGAAGGGACTCAGTTGGCGGCTTAGGTGTTGCTTCAGGTGCATCTCCAGCTCTTTGGGGATTGCCGGGATCCCTGTTTTGGGGACGACCACCGCCACCACCTGCTGCCCCCATTCGGCATCCGGTAGGCCCAACACGCACACATCTTCCACCCAGCCGCTGGCTCGGATCTCCCCTTCCACTTCTGCAGCCATCACCTTTTCCCCGCCGGTTAGGATCAGGTCATCGGCTCGACCTAACCAATAGAGGGATCCCTGTCGGTCTAGATAGCCCAAATCGCCGGGGGTAAAGCCTTGCTGTTGCCCTTCGCGTAAGCGGTGCGTAGCACTTAGGTGCGGGTAGTAGCCCAGTGCCAGCGACTCTGCCTGAATGTGAATGTAGCCCACAGCATGGCTGGGCAGGGGATCCCCTTTTTCGCTGCGGATCTGGAGCGTGGCGTGGGGCAGAGGCCGACCCAGACTGTCGCTCCCTTGCCAAAAGGCTTTTGGCAGTAACGTACACACCTGGGAGGCGGTCTCGGTCATACCGTAGGTGAGGGCAAGGGGAAGGTGAAGTTGCCGGGCCTGTTGCCGCAAGCTGGGCCAGGTGGGGCCACCGCCGACCAAAATGGCCCGAAATTGGCGCAGGCTCTCCAAAACTCCCGGATGGGCGCTGAGCAACAGCCGTTGCAACTGAGTGGGCACCAGCGATAGAAAGCTCCCCGGCAAAGGGGGATCCCAAGCCTTGGCCTGCTGTTGCCGTTTCCAATCCCAGACAACCCACTGCCCACCGCTCAGCCAGGAGCGGACTGCCTGCATCAAGCCGCTGACGTGGTACAGGGGCAGAACGCAATAGCTGTGTACAGGCCCAACGGCAAAGTGCTGTTGGTGGGCTTTGGCCGAGGCGCTGAGGGTCAGCCAAGAGTGCAGGGCCCATTTTATCTGGCCGCCGGAGCCACCGGTGGGGATGCCGATCAACGGCCAATGGGAGCTGGGCACAGCTTCCCGCAACTCTCGCAGGCGCAGATTCAAGGGGGCGGGATCCCCTTCCAGTCGGCCCTGGCGCCAGCACCAGCCGGATCCCATATCCGCCAAAGCCTGTCCCCATTCCCGTTCTCCCCAGTGGGGATTACCCAGGAACAGCGGGATCCCCAAGCGTTGGCAGGTCAAAACTGCCGCCCACACCTGCACTGGACGCGAGTCCGCCACCAGCAGGGGAACGGCCTTGTCTGCCAAAGGGCGCAGTTGCTCTTCCAGTTTGGACAGGCACTCCTTCAAGTCTCCGCCATCCCCGGACAAGACAATTGACCTCATGGGCTATGGGTATGCCATCTCAACGGCTTCGCGGATCCCCTGCATTTTATTAGGGGATCCCCCCTCGATTTCCTTGGCAAGGAACGGTGAGGATAGGTTTGGGCTTGGCTTATCATGATCTAGGTTTGAACTGGGAGGTCTGTGTTGTGATCGAGCCGATTTTGTTGGGGATCGTCTTGGGCATGGTGGTGGTCACCTTGGCGGGCTTATTCGTGGCAGCCTACAGGCAATATCAACGCAGCAACAAGATCGGCCTGTAGGAGCAGCCTTTGGGGGGGTTGGAGAAAACCCATAGGGGAGAGAGAGATTGAGGTGGCATGGCGATGCACTGGCTGCGCACAGTTGCTGCTTTGCGGGAGCAGGTAGCCGATTGGCGGGGATCCACAGTTGGCTTGGTGCCCACGATGGGATCCCTGCATGAGGGCCATCTCAGCCTAATCCGCCGCTGCCGGCAAGAGTGTGACCACACGGTGGTCAGCATTTTCGTCAATCCGCTGCAATTTGGCCCCAACGAAGACTGGGATCGCTATCCCCGCGACGAGGAGGGGGACCGAGCTTTGTGCGAGGCAGCAGGTGTGGATGTGGTCTTTGCCCCTGACCCGCAAGAGATGGGAGCCGACCCCGCAACCGGAAGCGACCGCACCTGGGTCATGCCCCCCGAATCCCTTCTGCAGACCCTCTGCGCCCCCCACCGACCTGGCCACTTTCGCGGTGTAGCCACCATTGTGCTGCAACTGCTGAACCTGGTGCAGCCGCAGCGGGCCTACTTCGGCCAAAAAGACGCCCAGCAACTGGCGATCATTCAGCGTTTGGTTCGGGATCTGCAAATACCCACCACGATTGTTCCCTGCTCCACGGTGCGAGAAGCCGATGGCCTCGCCTGTAGCTCCCGCAACCGCTACCTTTCTGCTGCTGAACGACAGGTGGCTGCCGGGCTGTACCGGGCCTTGCGTCGGGGATATGACCATTGGCAGGCCGGGGATCCCTCAGCAGAAGGGATCCTTGCCGCCGCCCGTGCTGAGCTGGAGCATACCCCAGAGCTGCAACTGCAATACCTGGAATTGGTGGATCCCCAAACGCTACAGCCGCTGCCGCGGGTGGAAGACAAGGGCCTGCTGGCCATTGCTGCCTATGTGGGGCAGACTCGCCTGATCGACAACCTGCTCCTTTCCCCAGAGCAAGGGGATCCCTTGCCGGAGAGAGTCCAGCATGCGGCACCCCCTTCTTCCGGCACGACTTCTCCCCCGCGTCGCCCGCTGATTGCCATTGACGGCCCGGCTGGAGCCGGAAAATCCACCGTGGCGCGGGCAGTAGCCGCCCAGCTGCAGCTTTTGTACTTGGACACGGGGGCCATGTATCGAGCCATCACCTGGCTGGCACTGCAACGGGGGATCCCTTTGGACGATGCCGAGCAACTCACCCAACTGGCCGCCCAAACCCAGCTCACCCTGCAAAGTGGCACCTCTTCGACAGAGCCGACCCGCATCTGGGCCGATGGCGAAGAAATTACCCAGGCCATTCGCTCTCCGGAAGTGACCCGCTGGGTCTCTCACGTGGCGGCAGTGCCGGGAGTACGCCAGGAGCTGGTGAAGCGGCAACGCAGCATTGGCCGGGATGGCGGTGCTGTCTTGGAGGGGCGGGATATCGGCACCCACGTCTTTCCTGATGCAGAGCTGAAGGTTTTCTTGACCGCTTCTGTTGGGGAGCGGGCGCAGCGTCGGCAACACCAACTCCAAGCCCAAGGGCAAATGGTGCCTCTCGAAGAATTGAAAGCGCAAATCGAGCAGCGGGATCGCCGCGACAGCGAACGGCTCATCTCTCCCTTGCGGCCTGCCCCCGATGCCATCTTGATCGACACAGATCACCTGAGCCAATCCGAGGTGCAAGACAAGATTGTCATGTTGTACCGGCAACTTTTGGAGCGATCCGGCTCCGCCCATTTCGATCAGTAGCCTTAACTCAATCAAGAACAAATCAACGGGATGAATAAGATCTTCGAGGAGCGGACTGGCTTGAGCAGCTTGGGTTTAGTCCTTTGACGCCACCCATATCCCGTAACGGAGCGCTATGGTTAATGTCTTCCTCTTGGCCTTTTTGCTGCTCCTCTCAGGAGCTTGCTCTGGGGCCGAAACCGCCATCACGGCCATGGACAACCTGCGCCTGGAATCTCTGATCGAAGAACAAGGGGATCCACAGGGCTTGTATCGACTGGCCCAACAACAGCGCTCGCGGCTGATCACCACCCTGTTGCTGGTGAACAACTTTGTCAACATCGGCATTGCCGCTTTGGCCACAACCCTCTCCATTGAACTGTTGGGAACCCAGATTGGAGCTTTGGCCGCCACCGTGCCCACCACAATTGTGGTGCTCCTCTTTGGAGAAGTAGCCCCAAAGTCTTTAGCGGTGAGCCATCCACTTGGGGTGTTCCGCTGGGTGGTGCGGCCTGTTCATGTCCTATCGGTGCTGCTGCGCCCTTTTAGCGACGCTTTTGAGTGGGTTGTCAGCAGGCTCTTCAATCTATTGGAATTCTCCCCGCTGACGGCTACTGCTTCTCTCAAGGATTTGGAGCTGTTGATCGATGTGTTGGGGCAGCGGGGGCTGCTGGATTGGCAAAAACGGCGGCTGTTCCGTGGGGCCTTGGCTTTGGACTTACTCCAAGCGCGGGACGTGGCCAAGCCCAGAGTTAAAATGGAGACCATCTCCCACGACAAAACACTGCAGGATGTGGTGAAGCTCTGTTTGGAAACGGGCTACTCGCGCATCCCCGTGCAGGGAGAATCCAAGGACGAGATCGTCGGCATTATCCACCTCAAGCAAGCCTTGCGCTATCTCGATCAAAAAGGCAATGCCGAAGTAACCCAGGCGATGGCACCGCCTTTTTTTGTGCCGGACACCAAGCGGGTCAGCCTGTTGCTCAAGGAAATGCTGCGCTCTCGCCAACACCTGGGGATCGTGGTGGATGAGTTTGGCGGCACCACCGGCCTCATCACGCTGGAAGACATTTTGGAGGAGCTGGTGGGGGATATTTACGACGAGAGCGACCTCTCCCCCCTGCTGCTGCAGCGACAACGACGACAAGGTGGCTCTTCTGCCCCCTCCGGTTGAGCACCATGAGCAATCGGGTTGTCCACCCTCTGAGTCTTAGCTGGCCCCTGAGGGATCCGTCTCGGCGGCTGTTGGATTCTCGTGCGCATCGCCGTTGGGAGTGAACTCTATCAAGCCAGCATCGACAGGGTAGCGGGCCACAAAAAAGATCCAGAAGCTGTGGATCCCCAACCCCAAAGCCCACCAGCCCAACAGGGGCACCAGCCACGGCCAATCCGCGCGGTACAGTTGCTGAAAAAACACCAGCCCAGACCCGCTACAGAGGAAAACAGACAGGTGGGCGGCATAGGTATAGCGATCATCCAGCTTGCGAAATTCGGGATCCCGACGGGAGGGCTTCCGGGGCCAGCGAGGCGGCATGGCAAAACCATCCAGTTAAAACCTTCTCCAGTGTAGAACAGCCGTCGGCGGGGATCCCTGAGACTTGGGAGCGGCATTTCTGCTGCGGAACCCCAGTTTCAACGCCCGTTTGCCCAGCCAGCGCACGAGCCAACCCATCAACAGCACTGCCGCCACCGCCAGCAGCAGAGAAGTGACGTTTTCGCCGGTGGCCAACAGCGGGTTGCCCAGCCCCCCTGTGGTGGTGGTAGAGGTCACCAGTGTGGCACAAAAATGCGAAACTGAGGCCCAACCCCCAAAAAATGGCCGGTATGCCCTTCATATCCTCAGCGTTGATGGGAGTGCTGATACATTCACGCTGAACTCTCCTGAACATGGTTCAGGAAAGAAGCGATCGCATCCTGCCTATCTCTGTTCGCGTCAGCGGGACGGAGTCCA